>JAGHBM010000067.1 GCA_021160955.1 Candidatus Aenigmatarchaeota archaeon | reverse complement strand
TTCAAATAGAAAATTACTCTTGTCTTTCCTATAGAAAGTATTGTTTGATCTGTGGGTCCCATTAAAACTGCTAAAAAATATGCCAACGAAATTATTAACAAAACGTTACTTCCACCGACAAAACTAGGGCCAAATAGAAGTTTAAGAATGTTGTCAGGAAAGAGAGCGAATATGATGAAAAGCGGAAAGGTCAAAGAAACCATCCACCTCGTGATAGTTGAATATAATTTCCTTATATCGGCTAATTTGTTATGAGAAAAAAATTCGGATATTATAGGTAAGAAGATGAAATTAAACGAAGATAAAAAAATGGTCAAGAGAACTCCCGTATCCAGCGCGGCTTTATAAATACCTATCTCAGAAGATGTTCTAAAATATCCAAGCATTAAAACATCAGTCCACTGCAACACTAATAAAACCAAACCGGAAAAGAAAAGTGGTATAGAAAAGGTAAGTAGTTCTTTTTCCAAATCTTGTGGAGAGACTCCTTTTAATTTTGGAAATATTTTCTTGTTTATAATTATAATTGAAAGAATACCTGAAAATACAAATCCTAACAAAAACGAAAGGCTTGCACCAAGAATTCCTAAACCGAAAAAATATATTAAAATTATTGATAGTAAAAGAGTTGTTAAATTTCTTCCTATGTCCCTTGTATACACTTTATATTTTACGAGTTTATGTCCGAGGAATATTGATTGGGACAATAAAAGAGTCGTAAAGAAAGGGATGGACAATGATAGTATTTTTAGGACCTGGTTGAGTAATGGTTTTGAAAAAGCTACGGATATATTATATGAAAAATAAATTAATAACAAAGAAAAAAATATGCTTATTGGTAGAGATATTTTGAAAGAAGATATTATTGCTCCCTTAACTTTTTCCAATTTTTTCCTACCAAGATAAAATGCGATCGTACGGTCCAGACCACCCGATAGCCCCAACAAGGAAAAAATTGCAAATATGTTTATTATACCCAATCCTAAGGAAAGTATACCATATGAACTCGGTCCAATTGACCTGGCAATAACAACTCTCGTGAGATATCCAAAAAATCTCCCAATTAAAAGACCGATGAATGCTATCCCAGCGCCCTTGGCTACGGTTTTTAGGGCTTGTTCTTGCTCCTTGGTGATTTTATTTGAATTACCGCTCCTCATATTATTTCATCTCATTATTTTTCATAATTCTATTCTTGTGAGACAAACTTAAAAACAATTAAAACAATTAAGATTTAAAATAGACAAATTAGTAAATGTTATGGATGTGGATAAACAGTTACACTTCTATTGTTTTGTTTTTGATGGGATCCCAGATTTTTCTCTTGCCTTTCGGTTCGGCTGGAAGGAGAAGTGAACGTCCATCCTTGAGTGGAATTATGAAGAACTCTTTGACCTCCTTACCTTTTAAAATCAGTTTTATCTTGTTTTCCTTTTTATTGGTCTTCGGGTCAATATATTCATAGGTGATGAACTCTCCACGGTCTTTGAGAACTCGAGCCTCAATCTTGCCTTTCTTGGTACGGGTGAGAACTTCTTCAGGATACATGATTAGATTATGTTGTGAGAATTATTAAATGTTGAAAATTGTTGAAGGTTTGTCCATGTCTAGATCTCTTCTCTTTGAAAGAATTGAAAGTGCAAGTGAGAGGAAAGGCGTTGGGAGTCTGTAAGAATTTTTTATAAAAAGTCCCGTGAGAATTTCCTTTTTGAGTTTTTTCTTGATAAGAGATTCAACGAAAGATAGGTTGGGATCGTCTGGATCTATGACCCTTGAAGCAATGTCAGCGCAGGTCAGACCGTATATGACACCACCGCCTGTATGTGGTTTGGTCATGGAAGCCGCATCCCCACAGAGGAGGACCCTGTGAGAGGAAATTCTTGGCAAGAGGCCAAACGGTATTAAGCCAGAGTATATTTTGGTTGGTTTGATTTTGTGTTTCTTGAGAAATTTTTGAAAGAATGTTTTGGTATGGTGTGAAGATGCTATTCCGTATTCCACGAGAGAATATCTCGGTATTCTCCATGCAAAGAAATCGGGAGATTCTTTGAGGTAAAGATCGACAAAATCGTCTAAAGAACCGGAAGAGTAAGTGAAGATTCCGTGGAGGAATTTGGGTTGAGGAATGTTGAGTTGAGAACGAACCGTTGAAAGCGGACCATCACATCCGATGAGTATCTTGGTTTGAAGGGTCATTAGTTTTCCATTTCTCTTTATGTACAGTGTAACCAAATCATCCCTCTCAAAGAAAGAGAACAGCTTAGTGGAAAGCATCATCTCAACACCGGAATTTCTTGCGATGTCGAATATGTACTGGTCCAATTTTGTCCTGTTGAAGACCAGCGGTTGGGAAGATTTGAACGTAAAGGTTTTGTTTTTGACGTGAATCCTGGCGCCGTGTATTTGTCGCTCGATTAGAGATTTGTTATAAGGTACGAACGTAAAGATTCTCTTTGAAATTAGGCCAGAGCAAGCGAGGGGAAGGCCTGGTTTTGGATGCTCTTCAATTAGGAGAACCTTGTAGCCACGAAGCGATAATTTCCATGCCAAGAAAGAACCTATCGGTCCAGCGCCACAAATTGTAAAGTCGAACATATAAAAAAATTGCCAAAATTAATTTATAAATTGGAGAAGTCATATGTTTCTTTTATGAAAATTTGGGAATGGTATGAGAAAGTTGGGTACAGGAAGTTGATGATAATCCCAGTGATAATTTTGTTGATATGTGTCAGTATATTGGTAGTTCAACACCAGGTCACTGGAGAGTTCATAAAAAAAGGTATGGATTTTAAAGGAGGGTCACAGTTGTCAGTGGATGTTGACAACAACGTGAACGTTAAGGACTTGGAGAGCTTTCTCAGATCAAGGTTTGGTGATGTTGAAGTAAGCAGTGCCATCAGCGCAACTGGAAGAACGCTGTTGATAAGATGTGAAGAGAACGTCGATGAAGATGAGTTGTTGGAAAGTTTGAAGGATTACGGCCTTGAAACCAAATCATACTCGTTCCAGAAAATAGGAGCATCGTTGGGAGAGTCATTCTTCTCCCAGAGTGTGGTAGGTATAACGTTCGCATTGATTTTCATGGGCATAGTAGTTTTCGTTGTTTTCAAGAACTTCATACCATCGCTGGCGGTAATATTCGCCGCATTGGCAGACATGATCGGTGCGCTGAGTATAATGCAGGTGCTTGGTATGGAGTTGTCTTTGGCATCGTTTGCCGGATTGCTCATGGTCATAGGTTATTCGATAGATACCGATATATTGTTGACCACAAGGGTTTTGAAGAGAAGAGAAGGTTCTTTGAGGGAAAGAATACACAAATCACTTAAAACAGGTTTGACCATGACGTTCACGACCTTAGCGGCACTTATAGCGCTTTACCTTGGATCTGGTGTGAGAATATTCCACGAGATTGCAATAGTTCTCATAATATCATTGTTGTTGGACATTCCCAACACGTATCTAATGAACCTCGGAATACTAAGATGGTGGATGGAAAGGAAGGGGATAAAATGAAGTTGTGGAAAGAATGGAGGATATGGCTGTTGATAATATTCGTAGTCGGTAGTATATTGGCAATATCACCAAATCCCTGGGCCAAGGGTGTTGTCGTCAAATATGTTGATCAAAATTCTCCATTCTACGGGGAAATTCAACCGGGAGAAGTCATACAATCTATAAATGAAAAGAAGATTGAGAGTGTCTCTGATTTTTTGGAGTTTGAAAATTACACTGGAATGATGAGAATCTTTCACAATAAAAAACTATCGCTCAAGGAAGTTAAAAACGGCCCTGGCTTCACCGTGGCCGAGGCCAAGAAGAGTAATTTGAACTTGGGTATGGATTTGATTGGAGGTACGAGAGTTCTTCTCAAACCAGTTGGTATTGAGAACATGAATGAAAGTGAAAAGGTTCTCATGGTGGATAGAATAATAACAACCCTCCAAACGAGAATGAACGTATATGGACTGAGAGAACTGAAAATTCAACCTGTTAAGGATGTGAATGGTAACTGGTATGTCCAAGTTGAAATTGCTGGTGCAACCAAAGAAGAGATAAACGACCTTTTGGGAAAACAAGGTAAGTTTGAAGCTTACATACCAAAGAAAGTGTCCTTTGGAGGGAAAATTGAAGTCGGCAACGTGAGTTATGTTGTAGATGGAACCGACGACAAGATAATCATAGAAAACCACACGTTAGGCGTAAACGACACTATAGAGCTGAATGGAATTGAATTCAAAGTTTGGAATATAACAAACAACACGGCCATTTTGGCAGGGAAAGTATTTGGTGGAGAAGATATAAAGCATGTTTACTTCGATCCACAACACACTTATCTGAGAAAGATGGGTGATGGATATCAATTTGCCTTCCAGATACTCGTGTCTGATGAAGGTGCTGATAGGTTTGCAAAGATAACTGAAGACATTCCTGTTGTTGTGGATCCAAAAACCGGTGAAAGATACTTGGAAGACAAGATATATCTCTTCCTCGATCAAAAACCAGTGAGCAGTCTGAGAATTAGCGCGAGTCTGGCAGGTAAGGCATACACCACGCCACAAATTACCGGTGGAGGTACCACGAAAGAAGAGGCTGCACGTGAAGAAAGGAGACTGCAGAGTATATTGGAAAGTGGTGCGCTGCCAGTGAAATTGGAAATAGTAAAGATTGACACGATATCACCTTCTCTCGGTGTTAGATTTTTAAGGGATGCTGGTGTGGCGGGTGTTCTAGCCTTAGTCGGTGTAG
>JAGHBM010000012.1 GCA_021160955.1 Candidatus Aenigmatarchaeota archaeon | reverse complement strand
GAAATACACTTTCATAGAAATAGAAAATATTTTTTTGAATTTATAAAGATTCTTTTTAAATCCCGTAAATTTCTCCATACTTCCTTTTTACATATTTCAGAAAATCTTTTGCACTCAGTTTCTTTCCAGTTGCTCTCTTTATCAGTTCGCCTGTTTCGTAAAGACTTCCTTTTTGGTGAATATTTTCGTTGAGCCACCTTTTCACGCCTTGAAATTCCCCATTTCTGATTTTGTCTTCTATATGCATGACATCCCTTAGCTTTTCAAATATCTGTGCTGCCAATACGCTTCCAATGGTGTACGTCGGGAAATAGCCCATGCCGTTTGACCAATGAACATCCTGAAGAGCTCCTTCCCTGTCATTTTTTGGCTTGATTCCTAAATATTCTTCCATCTTTTCACTCCATAATTCTGGAATTTCTCTCACTTCAATTTTTTTGTTTATAACCTCGTTTTCAATCTCAAACCTCACCAGTATGTGCAAGTTATACGTCAGCTCATCGGCGTAAATTCTTATCGGCGTTCTCTTGACCTCGTTCACAATTTTGTGAAAATCTTCCACATCGTATCTTCTCAACTGTTTGGGAAAAGTTTTTTTGAGTTTTGGAAAGAAATGTTCCCAGAACTCTTTACTTCTTCCGATGTTGTTTTCGTAAAGTCTCGATTGGGATTCATGAACTCCCAGAGATCTCGACAACCCAACCAATTCAAACATGTGATCTTTTGGAAGTCCTTGACCATAAATTCCATGACCTCCTTCATGAATAGCTGAAAAAATTGATTTCGTTGGGTCGTGTTCGTCGAATTCGATTGTTATTCTTACGTCGAATGGACTTATTCCCATCGTGAATGGATGAACGGTTTCGTCCAGTCTGCCTCTACCAAAGTCATATCCCATCTCTCTGACAATATATTTACAAAATTCAAACTGTTTCTCCTTGGAATATTTCCTTTTCAAGAAATCTTTCTTAAAATCCACATCGGATTCTTCTATTTTCTTTAGGAGTGGTACAATCCCCCTCCCAAGGTCAGCGAATATTTTTTTAATTTCCCTGATGCCTATGAACGGCTCGTAATCTTCAATCAGTACCTCGTACGAATTTCTATCTGGATCAATATATTTGGCATATTTTATATCAAGATCTATTATTTTTTTCAGTTGTGGTTCAAAATACGAGAAGTCGGATCTCTTTTTTGCCTTTTTCCACACTTCATAACCCTTTACCGATGCCTTTGACATCTCTTTGATGAGTTTGGGCGGCACTTTTATGTCCCTTTCTCTTCTCCATTTCATCTCCCTCAAATTCGCCCTCTGGTATTCGTCCAAATTTTTATATTCCCTCTCCAACTCTTCTATCAACCTTCCCATCTTCCGGGACGTTATTATCTTGTGAACCTGAGAATCTATCAATGCCATTTGTTCCGATGCGGTTTCCATTCCAGCCTTTGGCATGTACGTTTCTTGATCCCACATGATCTTTCCGCCTATTCCGTTGAGGATCACGATCTCTTTCATCAGTTTTTCGAATTCTTTGTAACTCTTCGACGAAGCCATACAACCACTATAACTTATTTTCTGTGGTAATCTTTATATTTATGATATTTCATCTCTTTATTATGACCGATCCATACAATCCTTTGTATTCCTTCCTGTTTTTGTCATCGTTCTTCATAGTAACCATCATAATCTTAATCGGCTCATTGATCCTTTGGATCTGGATGTTCATAGATCTCTTGAGGAGAAAGAAATTCGAGGACAAGACCGTCTGGGTTCTTGTGTTCTTGTTCCTCGGAGTCTTCGGTGCAATTCTCTATTATTTCATGGTGTACCGCAAGTTAGGAAAGGCCACTAACTGATTCTTTTGGTGACTTTTTATGGTATCTGACCTTCTCAAAAGTTATAAGAAGAAAGTTTTCAGAACGATAAAAAAGTACAAACTGATCGTCCCCGGCGATAAGATTTACGTGGCTCTCAGCGGCGGGAAAGACAGCGCTGCCGCTTGCTACGTGCTTTCAAGATATGTAAAGGAAAAAGAAATTGATTGTGATTTGGTTGCTTTTCATATAACTTTAGGCGATTTTATTCCAAAAGAAGTTAGAGAAATTGTCAAAAAGCAAGCAACTCTCTGTGAAGTACCTTTAAAAATATTTTCCGTGAGTGATTTTGGAATTGACATGAAAAAAGTTTCAAGGTTGAAAAGGCCCATATGCAGCAATTGTGGCCTCATAAAGAGATACCTCATGAACAAAATCCCAAAAGACAAGGGAGCAAACAAGCTCTGTACCGGTCACAATGCCGATGATTTCATCGTTTTCTTCTTCAAAAACTTGTTGGGAAACCATCCCGAGTGGACGGCAAAATTTTTACCACTCCTCCCTGGATCCGATGGAATGCTATCGAGAATTCGTCCACTCTTTTTTGTCGGTGGTGAGGAAGACCGAGAATTCTGTGAATCTTTGGGAATACCGTATTTGAAGGAAATGCCCTGCCCCTACTTATCCATCAAAAGAAAAATGGACAAGAACAGAGACAAGTGGTTCGAGATCGTTGAAAACATTTCCAGAATAAATCCAAACTTCAGGGAGCAGATGATGCTCGGAATCATGAACGTTGCCGAAAAATTCTCATCCAATCTCAGTGTGCCTAACAAATGCAAGATTTGTGGAGAACCGACCAGTGGAGAAATCTGCTCTTTCTGCAAATTGAAGGAAAAAATCAACAATCTGTAAACCGAAAAGTATTAATATTTTCTGTGCCAAAAGATGTGAAATGATTCTAAGGTTATTCTTGATATTTTTGGCTGCAATGCTAATAAGGACCGTTGGTACCCTTCAAAAAATAAACGAATTTGAGGGTAGAAAAAAGATAGCCGCGCTTCTAATCGGGATAGACACCATCCTATTCCTCTTGGTCTTCAAGAACATACTGACCTATGAGCTCACAATACCTGTCGTTGCTTCAATGGCCTTGGGTTACATGACAGGATATTTTGTTGGCTCTTTCATCGAGGAGAAGATGGCCCTTGGTAAGGTTCTCGTTACCATCAAAATCTCAAAAAGGTACTCCAAGAAACTTCACAAGGTTCTCAAAGAAAACGGTTTCATATTCGTCAGGACTAAGAGAGTCTACACCCACAAGAACAAGCCCAAGAAAATTTATCAGGGAATTATTTACAGAAAAGAGCTTCCCAAGCTCAAGAAGATTCTGAGCGGTTTCAAGCTCGTTGCCTACGTCAGTCCAATAAAATATCACTTTGGCAGCAAGATAGTTAGTTCCGAAGAATACCTGAGAGACAATAAAAGAATTTAAACCATCTTCCACCAAAGTGCCATGTATGATCTTATATCTCCGTGTGCTGCTCCAAGATTACACTCAAAACCAAAAGAACCAGCAGTAAAACCAATGCAAACTTCCTCCAGTCCATATAATCTCTCATATCATCTCTTTTTAGATAAAATTATTTAAAATAGAACAAAAGAAGGAAAATCAAAAAACCTAATGACGACCCGGCTCTGTTGTTTTTATATCTATTTCTGGAGGAATTAATTTTACCCCCAGTTTTCTTTCTATATAGTCATATGCCATACGTACCTTCTCAATGTCTTTTTCTTTCCCACTAATATAATTGGCGATTATTTCCAGTGCTTCATAATCTTTTGGATTATTTTTATCTAGCATAACAAAATAATAAAG
>JAGHBM010000038.1 GCA_021160955.1 Candidatus Aenigmatarchaeota archaeon | reverse complement strand
ATATTTTATAGAATATGTGTTTTAACCACACGAAAATGTGAGAGTTTGTGCAAAGGCTCACAAGAAAAACAAAAGGAGAAAGAGTTATTTGGCGTGAAAGCCGTTATAACGGCTTATTTTTGCCAAATGAGGGTTTTAATGTGTTTTCTGAGGTAATCAATTTCACATCTTTTGATAATGATAATAACCTGCGATTTTATCGATCCCTTCGATTATTTCCTTCATCAAAGGTTTAGAGTTTGGATTTGTAAATGCTTCTATAAGGGCCTTTTCGTCTCCCCATATCATTCCATCACCCTTCGATTTGCTTTCTTAACTTTGCTTTATTCTCGCTGTTGGGAATCTTATTGGAGGAGGCAGTCTAAGGTCCTCTGCGAGTCCAATTGCCTTCGTAAGACAAGTCCTGGTTATCCTATTGAAAACATCTACTGTGATGTTATCAGGAAGTCTCTTGTTCTTTTTCCAACTCTTCAAAGATTCCTCAAGGTTTTCTATAAAGTAAAACAGTTTTCCCTCAAATTCTATTTTTCCAACGTTTTTCTTAGTAGCACTGTTCTCATAAGTGCATTTGTATTCGAAGAGTATCTCAAGGACTTCCTTACCTAAGGCATCTATTTTCTTCTTCTTAACATCTCTGATCTTTTGAAAATGATCTATCTTGAGTTCTTTGCCCATCTCTTCTTCTCTTTTTGCATTAATCGACGTTATTTCCAATCCAATCGTTGGCATTATCTCACCTCATCTTTTCGTATCTTTCAAACATATCTTCATAATATTCATGCTTTTTTGTATCTCTTTTAACTTCGCTATGATATCTAGCAGACCTTATAAGGTAAAAAGTATATCCGACTCCCACAGCACAGGCGGCTAAAAATGCATCCATTCAATCACCCCATCAAAATAGTTAAAATGTTAAGTATATAAATATTTGTTAACTTTATTCAGTTTTTATTGGGCGGATGATAAATAATAATTAAAATAGCCCCGTGGTCTAGGAGGCCTTTTCTTTCACAAAGAAAAGCACTCGTGGAAAAGAAACTTCCACGAATTTTGTGAAATAGGAAAGGCCTAGGCAATGGTCAAGGATGGGAGGCTCTGGACCTCCAGACCCAGGTTCGAACCCCTACGGAGGGAACACATTTCCCTCCTTATGGGCATATCCTCCCTTTGTAATTTTGGGCAAACTGAAAGTTTGCCAATTTGAAGGGAAGAAGGAAACGTTGGAGGAAACCGTAGGTGTCCTCCCGCGCGGAGATCCTGGCGGGGCTACCAATTTTTAAATCCTTTGATGCAAAATAAAATTGAAGTGGTGCGAGTGATAAACAAGATCACGAAGTTTAAATTCGGTGAGATTTGGATAAATGGAAAGAAGTATCAAAATGACCTCATATTAACCAACGATACGATCGAATCTAAGGAGAGTAGTCACACTGTTAAAAGAGACGATGTTGAAAAACTCTTAATTTTCGATCCAGATGTAATTATAATAGGTACAGGGAACTCCGGTATGGTAAAGGTGGAAGATGATGTCGTGTCTCTTTTGAGTAACGAGAACATTGAGTTAAAAGTTGAAAAAACTCCAGAAGCGGTTAAGTTGTTCAATGATGCGGTAAAAAATAAAAAGGTTGCGGCAATTTTTCATGTGACGTGTTAGGTGGTTTCATGGAAATAAATTCAAAACAACTGTGGACGATTCTAATAGCTTTCATATTCATAGGTTCTACCGTGGGCTTTGCGATGAACTATAAAGCACCAATGGAAAAGACCAGTAACTTACCGAAAAACATTTTTGATCGACCTCTTTCAGATTCGGAGAGATCATATTTTATAAACAGCGACTCTACGGTGTTAACACTTTTCTTTCTACCACAGGATAACGAATCAATGGCGCTGAAGAAGGATATAGAAGATATGTCAAAAAGCTTTGGTGAGAAACTAATAATAGAAGAGGTAAACGTCAATACGTTCCAATCATTTACTTCAGAGTACCATGTTATGTTTACTCCTACGATAATTATAAGGGGTAAAGCAAACGAGAATAAACCAATAAGGATAGAGGGGGAAACCGATTTAAATGTGATAAAGGAAGATATCTGCTCGACCTACGAGTCAAGTCCTTCGGCGTGTTGATATGATTATAATACTAATAACCCTGTCGATTCTTTTCAACATATTTTTCTTTGCTCTCCTTCTCAAATATAGAAGGCTTTATGTCGAGGAGAGATATAAGAAAAGCAGCATGAGCGTAAAATACGGAAAGTTTTTGGAAAATTACATACCTTGGATTAAAGAGATATTTCCATACAGAGTGGATAAGTTTAGGTTTATCGGAAATCCCATAGATGGGATTGTCTTCGATGAGAATGAAATAGTTTTCATGGAGTTCAAGACAGGAAAGTCGAAACTCAATGAGAGTCAAAAAAGGATAAAAAAGCTTGTAAAGGAGAAAAAAGTCAAGTGGAAAGAGATAAAAATAGGTCAATGATGTTATTTTCGTGATTTTCAAACGAAACCAAAAGATTTTTATTTATAAGAAGAAAATTATATTGAGTGCTTAATATGGCGCTGAAACTAAGATGTGATATATGTGGCGTACCTTTAACCGCAGAAAACATAGGTATAGTCAAACATCCAGCAGACAAGAATATAAAACCAATAATGAGATGCAAGGAGTGCCATAGGAAAATAAAGGGAAAGAGAAGGAAAAAATCCTCAAGTTACCTTCTAATTGAATGATTTTGTCAATGTTGAATTTTGTCAATATTGATTTTGTTTTGTTCTTTTTAGTTTGTCCTCAAGTTCTTCTATTGTCTTTCTCTGATCACTTATTGTCTTTTTTAAACTTTCGATTTTCTTGATTATGTTGTCTTCATCAGTTTCGAGTATTTCTGAAAGCTTCCTAACAATCTCTATCTCATCCATTTAACATATCCCTCACAAGAGTTTTTGCCTCTTCAAGCAGATCAATTTTAGTTCCAAATCCTCTTCCCAGAGACTTCGATCCACCGCCCCTGCCTCCAAGGAATTCAGATACCTTCTTTACAAGTTCACCAATGTCTTTATCAAATTTTTTTCCTGATGACGCAAATATGTTTATTTTATCTCCCTTAACACCAAACAAAAATATGACTGTATCGTCTCCGGATAACTTCAAGGATATTTTCTGAAGTTCCTCTGGACTTGCATCGACCTGAGCTATCAAAACCCTCAAATCTCCATAACTTTCAAATTTAAGTTTTTGAGTTTGAATATCGGCTATCTCTTTTTCCAGCTTTTCTATCTTCTTTCTATTTTCTTTTATCTCACTTATCATGTCATTTATTTTTTCGATTGGGGTGTTGGTTTTCAAGAGCTTCTCCACGGAATTTAATATGGATTTGCATTTATTCGAATACTCTTTTAATGAATCTCCGGCAACGTAAATTATTCTTACAGCACCATCGTGCGGTTTCTCCGTTTTAAGTATTAAAATTCTCTCAACTTCTTCTGTATTATCTACATGTGTACCCGCACATGCTTCATGGTCAATGTCATCAATCGATACTATTCTTAACTTCCTCGATGGAACGGCTGCTCCCTGGTATATTCTGAACCCATATCTTTTCTCGGCTTCCGGTCTATCCAGAAATTCTTTGGTTACTTTGTATTTGCCTTTTACGATCTCATTTGCTGTTTTTTCTATTTTATCCACTTCTTCCTTTGTTAAGCTCTTATAATGTGAAATATCCAAATGAGCCTTGTCAACGTCTTTCTTTGCACCAGTCTGCCATACATGCTCTCCAAGTACCATCCTCGATGCAGCATTTATTATATGAGTTGCTGTGTGATGTTGTGTGAGTTTATTTCTCCTTTCCTCATCTATAACGCATCTGACAATATCTCCTTCCTTGAAGTTTATTTTCTCAACTTCATGGAGGATTATGTTATTTATCTTCTCAACGTCAATGACCTTACAATTGTTTATCTTACCTTGATCTGGTTCTTGTCCACCTCCTCTGGGGTAGAATGCCGTTTTATCCAATATCACGTAGTTGTCTATTATCTTCAAGACTTTTGCATCAAATTCATAGATCTTGTCATAGTACAACGGAGTTGTTTTCTCAACACCTTCTAATTTTTTTTCGTCAACGATCAATTCTTTTGACTTTGGTTTGGTCATCTCATGCTTTTCAGTTACCAGCCTGTATATTCTTGAAGATATTGGAACGTTTATTTTGTATTTCTTCCCGATCTCTTTTACCAATTCCGGAGATATGCCCTTAGAGTCATATAGTTCTACGAGCTTAGATTCAGTTATCTCATTGCCACTCTCAAATATTTTTTTCAATGTTTTTTCTGCGTTTTTTCTGTTTTCAATGTATTTTGTTTTTTCTATCTCAAGAATTATTTTGAACTTTTCCAGGTTTTCCTTTAATTCTGGATACAATGGCTTCCAAAATTCTGCTATCATTTCGGCGATCCAGTTCAAATCTAAATCCCAGTTGTATCTTTCTATGAAGCTTAAGGACCTCCTCAATATGACCCTTAGATTATATCCTCCTCCAATGTTGCTTGGGATCCCGCCGTCTGAAATGGCAAACATCAGCGTTTGGACGTGGTCTATTATCGCAAAAAGGGATTGTATTGGTCTTATCTTATTTTCGAATTCCTCCGCACTCATTCCAATTTTTTCAGCTACTTCCAACCTTGCCTTTTCCATGTCCAGTATGTTGTCTGCTCCAAGGGATCCGGAAAATCTAGAGTATTTGGAAAGAGCATTGTCATCATATGGTATGTCAAGTTTTTTCGTTACCTTTTTTATTATATCTCTCCATAGGGCATCGTAATTGGTGGGCGTGCCCTTGGAGATCCATACCATTCTATCAAATCCCGCACCCATGTCTATCAGTTTTTCCTTCATAACCGAAAATTTTTCAGGTGTTCCTCTAAATTCTGTGAATACTGCATTGCCAAGTTCCAGCCCAGCGACGTGATATTCAAGGGAATAACCAAATGCTCCGGGCCCGAGCCACACGTCCTCTATGAAGTTTATCTTTTCTGGCTTTATACCAAGAATTTCAGTTAGCATTCTGTAATCAAGCTCGATACATCTCTCTTTCCAATATCCTTTGTTTCCATCGAACAGCGAAGATTGCTCCAGATGTGAATGACTGGTGAAATGTCTTCCAGAGACACCAACTTGAGGTATATCATTGAATCTCAACGACGGTTGCAATATTATGACCGGATTCGCTGGCAACTCGAAAACGAAGTTATTTCCGTCCTTTCTGTAAAAATCGACTACTCCCGCTATCGTGAAATACAAATCCGGAAACCATCGACATATTACCGGATATCTTTTGACGTTGGTATGTCCCTCTTTCTCAAAGAATTTCTTTATCTTTTCCCATAAGGAAAAATAATCGAACTCCTTTTTAGTTGGAGGGTTTCCTATGAATTCGTAAGGGCGACAGGTAGAATCATTGCATACTTCTTGATCTGGATCTTTTGTCCAGAAGTATTTTCCACATTTTTTGCATTTTTTTCTTATGAATCCGTTGTCTTTGAAGAATTGTAAGTACCAGTACTTTTCCGGTGTTTTCTGAAATTTCTCCAGTAGTTGCTTTTTGTTCATTGACATCACTTATATCCTTTTTGTTTGGAAATATTAAAATTTTGAATATATGTATCACTATGTTGT
>JAGHBM010000007.1 GCA_021160955.1 Candidatus Aenigmatarchaeota archaeon | reverse complement strand
GTACATATATTTATAATTTATTTTTACGCTGAAAGAGCCTATATCACTTATCACGGTCCCCTCCTTTACACGGAATTTACAGGTGCTCGTCTTCGTTTCTCCTTTGTAGAATTTCAAATCCCTCTTCAAGTTACCATCTTTGTCATAGTCATCACAACTGACCATCTCCAAGAATTTTGGATAGGTCAACTTTCCTTGCCCCGCGGGTATCTTATCCACGTAACCACTTCCAACGTTGTTTAATTTTATGTAGAGGTAGAATGTCGAATTTTCAACAACAGGTTGCTCCTCGGACATCCACATATTTATTTCCACGGGAGTCTTGCTCTTGTAATAATGCAGCTGAATGTTGTTCATCTCACCCTTTCTCAACAGTCTCTCTTGTTCCTCTTCCGAGACGGCAGCGATGTCATACCTGGCAGACGAATTGGTCCTGTAAGAGACATCGTATCTCAACGTGCAAGTCATGGGAAAATTAACGTGCCTTGATTTTATTTTCCAATTCCACTGCTCCATGTCTCCGGGTTTGAGAACACTTATCTTTTTTTCAAGTCCATTTCCCGTGAATTCGCAAAGATCGGTGAACACAAGGTCAAAGTCGTTTATGGTTGTGGTTCCTTTGTTGGATACGTCAAAATAAAGCGATGCTTCCTTTCCTCCTATGACTTCGGATGGAAAGACTTCCGCATTTATCAACAAGTTCTCGCTCTCTGTATAGTTGGGTCCAGAAGGTGTTATCCCCAAAATACCTAATTTACCATTAAAATTAACACAACCTGACGTGAATACCAAAATGACCAAAAGAAGTGAAACAGAGAACAGCGAGTATACATTGGTGTGAGATCTCAGAGCCATAAAAATAATTGTGTGTGTCTATTTTTAAATGTTGTAGAAAAAATAAAGGTGAAAATAAAAGAGTTTAAAAAATCAAAAATAATTTATGTCGTGGTTGTCGTTGATGATGACGTAGATGTAGATGATGACTCTCCTAACCCAAAGGGTGGTGTACAACCACATGCCCTTGCAACTTGATCCTTGATTGTATTGTCACATTCTCCTGTTCTACCGGTCATTTCGTTGTAGGCATCACATACACTATCTGGTACATTACCAGCACAGTTGCTTACCGTCCAGACTCTGCACGCCATACTGAACTTCTGCTGAGTACTCATCTGTTTTCCGCTGGGTGTGAATGCACCCATGAACCACGCAATTATTGCCAACATCACCACTATAGATATCGCAAGGATGACCAAGGTAGAAATTGGAATTGAAACACCTTTTTTCATAGATATCAATAAAAATATTTAATGACTTATATTTAAAGTTTTTTAAGCTCAACCTATGTAACTTTCAGTGTGATCAGACCTCTTGAGATTAGATTTTTTTGAGGTTACGACCGAACTTATCTCACCGAACTTCCTTTCGTACTTGCTTATGTTCTCCTGAAGGATTCTCAAGAACTCCTTTGCCATAATTGGATCCATAACTATTGCATTGTGTCTTATGTATATGCTTTGTTGGGAATCTTTGTCTGAAAGCCTGGTGAATCTAGGGGTTGATTGTTGAAAATCGAATATGAAATTCCTTTGGTTGTGAAATATCGTGGCAGAATCCGAAAAGAAGGCTGGACCTCCACTATCAACGTTCACTTGAACGGATTTTTTCTCTTTTTTCTTCTTTCTGGTTTGTTTTTTTGCCATGATGATCACCTCAACTTTATTTTATCTTCATATCTTTTGAATGTATCCAGGTCTTGGTTCGAATAGAATACCTTTATTCTTCATCTCCCTTATTATCGATTCTGCACTATGTTCATCTATTCCCTCCTCTTCAAGTGCAGAGATCAGATCATCAACCTTTATGTTCTTTCCAACCGTCTTTTCAAGCTCCTCCAAAGTTTCCATGACTATTCTTATTTTGCTTCTCTTTGAGGACGGAACGCCTCCTTCAGCTCTGTCTATGTCTATTTTTCCAGTCTCTGGATCGTAGCCAAGCTGCTGAATACTCTTTTTCATTATCTTTATCGCTCTTCTGGCATCTTCCTCTTCAACAACGTCACTCAGCCTTATCTTGGCAGATGCCTCGGACAGCCTTATCAAGGCTTCATACTGCCTGAGTGTCAGGGGAACAGTACCTTCCTCACTTGCGTACTTGCTTCTAAGTTCTATGAAGAAGTTCTTGCAGATTGATAGAGCCTTTTTGGTGAGTTTCGGTTTAATATACTTTCGGGCATATGCAACATATTTTCTCAGGAGATCATGATCTATTATTGGTTTTACCTCATCCTCACTTATCCTGGTTTTTATCACGTGATCAACAAGCCTTTCATCCCTGTCCTTGTCAGGTATGTCCCTCAAAACGAACTTCAAGTCGAACCTGCTTAAGAGAGTCTCAGGTATGTCTATCTGCTCGGATATTGGTCTGTACTTGTCAAACCTTGAAAGCTTGGGATTACAACCTGCAACTATGGATGTCTGAGCAGGAAGAGTAGCTTGTATTGTGGCTTTGGATATGCTGACGGTTTGGGTAGACATTGCCTCGTGGAGGTTTATCTGATCTTCCTTACTCATCTTGTCAAACTCATCTATTGCTATTATACTCTTGTTTGCAAGAACTACTGCACCTGCCTCGAGAACCCATCCTCCCATGAATTCCTCATCCCTTGTCACAGTTGCAGTCAAACCAGCGGCCGTGGTTCCCTTTCCTGATACGTACCTACCCCTCGGGACCAACTTTGAGATTAGTTTTAGCAGTTGAGTTTTACCAGAAGAAGGATCACCAACTATCAACACGTGGATATCCCCACGTATCTTGGTACCATCTGGAAGAACTTGCGGAACTCCACCAAACAACTGAAGCAATAAAGCTTCTTTGACATCTTCTAACCCGTACATCGATGGTGCAATGGATGCTATCAACTTATCATAAATCTTTGGATCTTTTGCAAGTTCCTCTATGACCTTTTTGTCCTCGTCAGTTATTTCCAATTCCTCGAGTTCGAGCTCTACGGGTTTCACGAAGTTACACTCCAAATATTTATCCAGTTGCTTACTTCTCCTTCCATTTATTCTCCTTGGTAACTCCTTCAATATTCCGGTGATTTCAAGTCTTGCACCGGGATCCGTTTTTCTCTGCATCTCCGGTGTTGTGAGATCGTCCTTCAAAAAGATTCGTATCTCACCCGGTTTTTCACCGAGAGTTGTCTCAAAGGGATCTTCAACAACGATATATCTTGCATCTTGCAACTTCCTTCCTATGAGCTTAAATCCTCTCTTTCTGCCACACTCACAACTCGTTGGGTAAGTGAGCACTTCTTCCATCTGAGGAACTTCTATCTTAGCGCCACAATCAGGACATTCGAATATGGCAACTTTTACTTCCGGTATGACTTCAGATGCCCTCCTCACGAGTCCTTCAACCTTTATCATCTTTCCTATGTGTTCGCTTCTTATGTCCTTTATCCTTATTTTTTCAGAATCCGGGATGTTGTCAAACCTTGGGTGAAGTGGTTGATCTGTTCCTATGTCTATGTTCCTCATGGCTTCTTTCATTTCTTCTATAGTCTTTTCCGGATCCTTTATAAGCAAATCGGCAAGAATGGGATCGAATCTTTCTAAATCCCGATAATCAATTATTATAGATTGATCTCCCTGGCTAACTGCCTTGAGAAGTCTATCGTAATAAAACTTTCTTAAAAATTCTTCAAACTTAGCAATGTTATCCGTCAAGACACACCCCTCTATGCCATCGGTCCTGTGAAATATTAATTAGATTCCACCTATTTAAAACTAATCTCACATGAAGGCTTATGTCGGTGAAAGCTTCCAAACTTTGTAAATACTCCAATCGGTGTTCCATAAGTAATCATCTTTATAGCAGAGTCCGTTAGGAGAATCACCTCTCGTATCCCATGAATCTATTAAATTGCCATCAAGATCTATTTTGTAAATTTTTCCTTTCTGATAATCAACAGTCCATATATATCCGTCCCCATAATCCAAACCATCTGCTCTATCATGATAATCAGGTGTTACATTAATCGAATAGTTCGCTACGACTGTACCATCTGTTCTAACCTTTCTAACTTGTTCATTATCCATATCGGGAATTAGCAAATCACCTTCCATCGTTCCAAGAGAAGACCAGGGATTCCATGAAGGATGTATAGAAGAGATTATATTCCCATTCTCATCTATCTTCGTGACGTGAGTTCCGTTATTAACCCAAAGTCCACCTAACCAGGCGAGTCCTCTAACATGCCCATAAGGATACGATATCCTTCTTACCAAGGAATTTGTAACCGGATCAAACTTATAGATGTACCCGTGATTAGGACTAACATCGTCGCTGACATATACATAACCTAAATTGTCGATACAAACACCATAAGGAGAATAAACATTGTATGGACTAAATGGATTGTTATCATCTCCGTATGTATTCCATTCTCTGATTATGATAAGGTTATTGACTGTAGTGGTGGTTGATGAGGTCGTGGGTGTGGTCGAAGTGGTAGAGGATGAAGTTGTGGTAGTTGATGAACTCAGTAGTGTATAACTGAAAGAAACTCTTGCCCTTCCTCTATTCTCGAAGTAATCTATTCTGAATGTGTGCCACCCTGAGGACAGGTACTTCGTAAACGTATCAACTGTGTATGGCCTTCCAACCCATTTATTAAGCTCCAAGTTCCCATCAATCCATACCCTGACACCATCGTCTGATCCCACCGAAAACTGGTAATCTCCTGGTGTTGATATGTAGATCTTCCTTCCGGATCTGAAACCTATGTAATTCGATTGAATTCCTCCTACAACTCCATATCCCCAATCGTTATCAAACTCTTTATTTGACTCGTCTGGGGTGTCAGACAACTTTTGGTTGAAAGAACTGTCACACCAAACCCTGTCCCATTTGTTCGTTGGGTAGGAAGGTGGTGATGAGGGACAGGGGACTATGGTTGTTGTGGTGGAGGTGATTGTTGATGTTGTGGTGGTTGAAGAAGTGACAACAGTCGTAGTCGTGGCTGGAATGGTTGTCGTTGTTGAAGTTGTGGTAGTGGATAGTGGAATAGACAGTTCATCACTTTCTTCAAATGGACCCGTAACCGTGACTATGTAACCATTGGTATTTCTCGAAAGGGTTAAATTCAGAATTTCTCCTGGAGCAACGTAAGGACTGTCATTCGTCGCAGAGACAATTGTATCGTTCAGGTAAACTACGAACTTGTCAGCAGGAATTATCGTTTGCC
>JAGHBM010000018.1 GCA_021160955.1 Candidatus Aenigmatarchaeota archaeon | reverse complement strand
CAAGAAGGTAATTTTGAGCTCTTAAATAAAAAAATAGAAGAGATAAATCTGGATAATATACCATTACCAAACAAGGAAGCAATTCTAGTTCGAGGGCTATCCGCAGAGAATATCGTGGAAATAGGTAAAGAAGAGTATGTAAGTTTATTTCAATTGATTGATAGAAAGGAGGCAGAACGGCATACGGAAAATGGACTGAAACAAATACTTAATATTCATAGAAGATATGCAACCATACATCATATTACAAGTGCATGAACTTAGCCAACCAAAAATACTCCCAGAAGTATTAGAGTAGAAGCGAATATCTTGAGGGCAATTGATTTCTTGCTCATTTCTTCCTTTAATATCTGTGGAAAGAACAAACTCAAAATCGATACAAATAATAAAACAAAGAAAGGTCTTGTGGCATCAACTGCAGAAACCAATGTAGCTGGTCCCAAAGAGAGCGCGGGTAAATACAAGAATAACGTAGTGAGTGTATTGAGAAGTCCAAAAATAATTAAAAGGACAAATATCTTTTTTCTCAGGTTTCTAATAACATTGAAAAATGTAATCCTATACTTCACGAATATTGGTACTTGTGTAAATGAAAACCCCAAAAGAAGCCCGAGATAGAAATCAAAAAAGTTTATATAATTCAATGTATACTTAGATAATACTACATAGACACCGAAGAGAAAAGAAGAAATTAAAACGAAAATAGCACCTCTTCTCAATCTCAACCCTCTTTTATAAGAGATTAGAAATGCACCTATAACAATTAAGAAAATTCCCATGTATTTCTCAACGGTGAATGTCTCCCCTAAAAATATCGTTGACAATATTAAGACAAATATAACTTCAGTATAAGCCAAGGGCGTGATTCTCGACACTTCCTCTACAGTATAAGCTTTGTAGAGTAAAAAAGCAGATACATAAAAGAAAAATCCTGAAACAATTGCCAACAAGAAAAAATAGGAAAGTATAGGTGGATTGAAAAGAAGTAAAAAAATGATATAGAATGGTGTTAAAAACAGAGCGATGAACAAAAGATAAAAAACTGGATTTTTGATATGCTTATCCAGAACGAATTTTGTAAATACGTTTCCAATTCCCCATAGAATTGTTGCCGCAAGTACCAAATAAAACCAAAGCATACAATCACTATGTATGATTTTATATTAAAATTGCTTCAAATTTATTTGATAACATGTCAGAGCTTAAATTAGCGGTTAAGGTCGCGAGGAAAGCTGGAAAGTATCTTTTGGAAAACTTTGAAAAGCACCCGAAGCTCGTGAAAGAAAGGGGATTGGCAAAGGAAATCGTCACAAAATATGACAAAGTGAGTGACAGGATGATTAGGGAAGAGTTGATCAAAAAGTATCCTTACAACCTGCTCACCGAGGAAAGTGGGTTCACCGACATGAACAGTGAAAGAATTTGGGTGGTCGACTCCTTGGATGGGAGCAGTAACTTCGCTGTAGGAAACCCCTTCTTTTCCGTATCCATAGCATTGACAGAGAAAGGCAAAATAGTTTTGGGGGTAATATATGCACCGTTCTTAAAAGAGCTTTACACCGTCGTGAGGGGGAAAGGCGCGTTTCTGAATGGGAAAAGAATACATATTTCTGAAGTGAAAGAGTTGAGAAGGGCGTACCTCTTGAGCTGCGAAGGTGGAGAGAAGACGAACAAGAGAATTGCCAAGATAAATTCTCTGCTGCATCCAAAAGTGAAGGATATGAGAAAGCTTGGATCCGGGGCAATCGAGGGAGGATTCGTCGCGTCGGGAAGGGCTGATGCATACATAACGACTAAGATATATCCGTGGGACATTGCATCGGCGGTTCTCCTTGTTGAGGAAGCTGGAGGGAAAGTAACCAACTTTCAGGGCGAAGAATGGAACCTCAAGCAATCCGATCTGATATTGTCAAACGGGAAGATACACGACAAAATCCTCTCGAGAATAAAAAGTATTTAAATGAGCAAATCAAAACTGTTTGTGATCAACATGATTCAAAATATGACATTGATAATGGTCCTCGTGGTATGGAGTATCATATGGAAAGGACTTGGGCTCTGGTACTCAGCAAGGAACGAAGACAAGATCTGGTTCATATTAATATTGGTTGTCAACACTGCAGGAATAATACCGATAATCTATCTCGCGCTCAAGACGGACTTCTTCCAGAGCGTCTTTAAATCCGAAAAGACCAAAAAGAAAAAGGTTAAGAAGAAAAAGAAATAAGAGGCTGATTACTCTTTCTGCTTTATTTTTTCGTATAGGTTCCTAATGAAAGGTCTTGCCTCTTTTGATACTCTCAGCATCTTAGTCCACGTGTACTTCTTCTCTTCAACATCTTGGTTTTTATCTAACTGATAATTTCTGAGGTCATCTTTGTTCATCACGTAGGTTTCATCCGAAGTCTCTAATTTCACTTCACCACCCTCATCGTACAGAGTGCCCAAGGAAAAAGTTCTTCCAGTTTGTTTGCCCTTAAGGATCATATTCAACTCTTTACAATCATTATTGTTGGAAATTATGCTGAAATTTCCTTCTATAAACTTTTTGACCTCTTCGACTTCTTCCGGATTTGTTTTTTCAACCATACCTTTGTATTCATTTATCAAAATATCTATCACATCTTCTGGAGAAACTTTATTCATAACATCACCCAACGATATAATACATGGAAAACTATTTAAATCAGTAAATCATGTCACTTCTCGTGCAACTTTCAATATCTTTTTGATCTTTGGATTCTTTATCCTGTAGTAAACGTTTTTTCCAACCCTTTTAGACTCGAGAACACCGAGCTTCTCGAGTTTCGATAGTTGCAACGAAACGGTTGATTGCTTCCTGCCCGTATACGGAATTATATCACAGACACATTTCTCCCCATCGAGAAGTGCCTCTATGATCTTCAATCTTGTTTCGTCCGACAGTGCCTTGAACACGTTGATACTGTTTTTATTTACGATGTTCCTCTTCATGATTATGATTTTGAAACCTTTGATGTATAAAAACATGACATATCTGCACTCTTTGAAACTACCTTAAAAAGATTTAAAAAACTCTAATGCTCCTTCATTGATATTTTTTGGTTAGCACCTTAATTTCATTTATAGCCTTGTTACATTTTTTAATTGCCTCTTTACATACGTCAAAGTCCATTTTTCTCCCGTAATAAGTTAAGGTGTTTCTCTTGTACCTTAAAGTATCAAAAATTCTAAATAGATCTTCTCGTTTTAACACGTCTCTCAAATAAAAGCCGAGACAAAGATGATTCAACACCTTGTAACCTTTAATTATGAGAAGAGCTTGTAAAAACTCCAGTAGAGATGTGTAATAATCTTCAAAAACAAAATTACAATTTTTCTCATCTATTTTGTGAACTAAGCTGATTCTTTCTTTTGCAGTCTCAATTAAAGATTCAGCTCTTTCGGTATCCGGACTAATCCTGATTGCAGAATTATCTTCTATACATTCATTCCAATTGGCTTCCTTCATCTGAACACTTCTATAAAACCATTTAGGGTGACTCCATTTATAATATTGTTCGCCAGATGTGGATTTTTGATCTCTTTGATCCCTTTGTGCCTGAATATCTGGATTTTTCTCTTGAGAATTTTCTCAAACCTTTCCACATCCACTTCTTTTTTTGATGGCGTTTCAACGTAAACATCTATATCGCTCGTTTCGATATCTTCGCCTCTGGAATAAGAACCGAATACAACGATGTTGGGATCGCTCAATTCTTTTTTTAAATAATCCACGAAACCGGACTCATAGAGTCGTTTTATGTTGAAGAGCTTCTTCTCGAGAAGGAATTTTTCGCTGGTCCGATCTGCCGAATAAAAAACAACGCCCCCAATCTTTACTATTTTCAATATCCCTTCACCTTTCAGCTCCTTGCAATATCTTATAACAGAAGGT
>JAGHBM010000019.1 GCA_021160955.1 Candidatus Aenigmatarchaeota archaeon | reverse complement strand
GGTAGCGGGGGGTGGATTTGAACCACCGACCTCCGGGTTTCCAAAACCCTTTTTCCGTGAACGCTTTTTCTAAAAGGGTTCTATGAGCCCGGCGAGCATTCTGTGTTTTCCGTTAACGCTTTTGCGCGTAGCGGAAAAGGGTTACTCCAGGCTGCTCCACCCCGCTATATGAATGATCTTTTATCAATAGTTTTATACGAACTATAATTTATATGTATTTTTTCATAAAAATTTTAGAAATTAGTATTGATTTACTGACTCAAAACGTTTTCTCTCTTTAATATTTTTTCCCATTCATCTTTCATTATTATACAACCAGGATCTGGAGAAACTAAATTTCCATAGTATGCATATGATCTCGCTCTGCAACCGCCACAAACATACCTGTATGGACATTTCGAACAGGCATAATTTTCAGCATCCCTATCTCTAAGTATCTTAAAAACTTCGCTGTTGTCCCACACATTTTGAAAACCATCTTTTATCACATTGCCCACTTTGATTGGTATGAAAACACAAGGTTGGATGTCTCCGTTATGTTCTATTGAACAGTATATCCTTCCTGCACCACAACCTCCTATGAACTCGGCAAGAACTTTCCCAGCGCCGAGCATCTCTTCGGGAAGTTCGAAGTCTGCAAAATGAGTTGGTGAGACTTTATGACCTTTCTTTTCCATAACACTATTCAGAGATACTCTTGCATAGGCAGGGCATGTAGAGAATATCTGCATCTTACCCTTTTCCCATTCAGAATGTAGATATTCCATCAATTTCTCCCTTTCCTCTGGACTTAGATCATCCTTAACAATTTCTTTCCCTCTTCCAGTAGGTATGAAATTGAAGACGATGAGCCTGTCGACATTGAGATCTCTGGCAAGCTTTACTATATCAGGTATCATATCAAGGTTGTGATGAGTTGCAGTTGTAGCTATTCCCACCTCTAAGCCAGCCTCTTTAGCATTTTTAATTCCGTTTATCGCTCTATCAAATGCTCCTTTGATGCCTCGAAAAGAATCATGGATATCTGCAGTTGGCCCATCTATACTTATTTCCACATACCTAATTCCAATTTTCTTCAATCTCTTTGCAACTTCTTCAGAAATCAAAGTGCCATTGGTAGCGACACTAAGATAAAATCCTTTCTTGGAGGCGTACTCTGCAACGGGCCAAAAGTCCTTGTTTATGAGTGGTTCGCCTCCAGAGAACGATATGGCAGCAACGCCTGCCTCATCGAGTTGGTCAACAACTTCATACCTTTGTTCGAGGGACAGTTCATCTGGTGCGGGATAAGGAGTAGCATTTGCATAGCAATGCTTACATTTAAGATTGCATTGTTTGGTAAAGTCCCAAACGACCATAAACGGTGCAGAAAGCCTTTGAGGTTTGGTTATTCCATACTCTGCTATTCCTCTTATTATTACACTGAATCCTTTTCTAATGTAAGAATCTTTAAGAAAGTTTTTTATGTCTTCCGGCTTGGCATTAAACATATCGGCAGACTTTTCTATTGCCTTAGCGACTATACTCGCATGAAGTTTTTCTTTGATGCTGCTCGGCTCTTCTACACCGGCATATATGGCAAGGGCTTTTTGGATTTTCTTTGGCTCGGACATATTCTTCATTATAAACCGAGCAAACTTAGAATCCATTATCTTTTGCAGGTATTCAATTATTTTTCCTTCGCTAAAGTCGGCCATAAAGTCGCCTCTTAACCAAGAATGTTGTATTATAAGTGCTTCGTGGTATATAAGTTTTTCTGATGAAAAGCATATTATTCTTATATAGTACGACAACATTATTATTTTCATGATGAATATCTTTCTCTTCCTTGCCATCGCATTCCTGTTCACTTTCATAGTAGGCGAACTGATAGAGAAGATCAAAGTACCGTGGATATTTGCAGCACTCATTTTCGGGTTCTTGCTGGCGATAAAAAATCCATTTTCACAAATAACAAATTCATCAACATTTACCTTCTTGGCGAATCTCGGGATGTATTTCTTGTTGTTCATAATAGGATTTGAGATAGATCTCACGAAGATGGAAAAAAAGAGTGGATTCATAATAGGAATCACCGGTATGACAATATTACTAGAAACAATTTTTGGTAGTTTGATTGTTCATTTCATATTCAACTATGATTGGTTTGTATCTCTCCTTGTTCCGCTATCGTTTTCAACAGTTGGTGAGGCAATATTGGTGCCTATACTAGACGAATTTGGAATAGTAAACACATCACTGGGTCAAACAATCATAGGTGCTGGCACCTTGGATGATATGATAGAATTGGCTACTTTGATATTAGTGGTCGTACTTGTTGGTTCGACGGTTCACACACACTTCAAGATAGGAATGACATTAGTTTCTCTATTTGTCCTCTTTGCACTCACCATAGGGCTAACTAAACTCAAGAAAGAGGGCAAACAATTCAGTTTCATAAACATAGAGACACTTTTTCTCTTCGTTATCTTCACACTGTTCTTGTTTTTAGGTATAGGGATGTATGCCGAGAGTGCACCCCTGGCAGCACTTCTTGCAGGGATAAGTTTAAGAACATTCATACCTGACGAAAGGCTGAAGTACATAGAGAGTGAAGTGAAGACTATGTGCTACGGATTTTTTGCACCTCTGTTCTTTTTGTGGGTCGGATCATCTATAAACATAAAATATCTTGTGATGTATCCAACATTGGTTTTGTTGGTCGTCATAGTGTCATCGCTCGCAAAGTTAATCGGATCCCTTATCATTGGATTTAAAAAGATTGGGGTAAAACAGTCCATCCTGCTCGGAGTCGGGCTTTCGGTGAGATTCAGTACATCCATCATAATAATTAAAATTTTGCTCGACAGTGGACTGATAGGTTCAAACCTTTATTCAGTTATAGTGGCATCGAGTATATTTTTCACTTTCGTAGTGCCAATAACATTCTCAAACCTATTAGTTAGGTGGACCAAGAAGAAAGAATAGCATATCATGAGAGAACTTCTTACTTAATCAACAATAAAATAATAAAACGTGACATTTAAAATATGATCACCAAGAAGCATGGGATTTTCCTCGTGAAACTTGCAAGAGAATCTATAGAGAATTTTGTTAGAAATGGAAAGATTGTTGAACCTGGAGAATATCCTGAAATCCTTAGGGAAAGGATGGGAGTATTCGTAACATTGGAAAAATATCCTTCTGGAGAGTTGCGGGGATGTATAGGATTACCATATCCAGAGAAGCCATTAATTCACGGAGTCATTGAAGCCGCAATATCGGCTGCGAGGGATCCAAGATTTCCACCGTTGAGAAAGGAAGAATTAGATGAAGTCACGGTGGAGGTATCAGTTCTAACGAGACCTGAAAAAATAGAATTCAAAAATCCAGAGAAATTGCTAAAAAAGATAGTTCCAAAGAAAGATGGTTTGATACTGAAGAAGGGGTGGAACTCGGGATTATTTCTACCTCAAGTCTGGGAGAAGATACCAGACAAAATAAAGTTCTTGGAAGAGCTGTCATACAAGGCAGGGCTTTGGGATCCTGATGCGTGGAAAAGGTCCACGATTTACAGGTTTAGAGTCAAGGCATTCAAAGAGAAAGAACCTTACGGGGAAATCGACGAGGTTTAATTTCTCCAAATGTTTTATTTAGGAAAATCATAAAAACTATTCATGAAAAGGGGTCTGACTGAAGAAGAAGGGAGAAGAAAACTCAAAGAATTTGGAAAGAATGAAATAAGAAGGGAGAAGAAAGTCTCGCCCGTGAAGATATTTGTATCCCAGTTCACATCCCCAATAATTTTGCTTCTGATTTTTGCCGCGATTTTGTCCTTTTCTGTCAGTTATATGAAACATGAAAGTTTCTTTGACAGTGTATTGATATTGATAATAGTATTTGCATCTGGAATCGCTGGGTTCATCCAAGACTACAAGGCAGAGAAAACTGTGGAAGCGCTACAAAAAATGGCGACACCGAAAGCAAGGGTGATCAGAGATGGAAAAGAAAAGATAATAGACTCAACTGATATAGTTCCAGGAGATTTGATTGTATTGGAAGGAGGAGATATCATACCGGCGGATGCAAAAATATTGGAAGGAGAACTGGAAGTGGACGAATCGATACTGACCGGTGAATCGAGGGCAAAGAAGAAAAAAACTGGGGATAAGATATTTTCTGGATGTGGAATTTACTCTGGGAAAGCGATCGCAGAAGTTTTTGCAACCGGCATGAAAACAGAGATAGGTAAGATAGCATCAAGGATGCAAGAGATAAAAGAAGGGGAGACACCGTTCCAGTCCCAGATGAAGAATTTTACAAGAAAAATAGTGTTGATGACCATAGTCGTCATAGTTTTAACTTTCTTTGTGGGATTCCATAAATTCGGATTCATAGAGGCTGGGCTAATAGCAGTATCATTGGCAGTTGCCGCAATACCAGAAGATTTACCAGCGGTTATAACGATAGGCTTATCTCTTGGAGCAAGGGAAATGGTCAAGAGAAATGCTTTGGTGAGGAGGCTCGCAATAACAGAATCCATTGGTTCAACTGATGTGATATGCACCGATAAGACAGGAACCATAACAGAGGGAAAGATGGAAGTGAAGGATCTCTGGTTATTGGATGAAAGTGAAAAAGCAAAAGATCTTGCGTTGAAATGCTGCTTTTACTGTAACGATGCGAAGAAAATTGACGAAGATGGAAAGGAGAAGTGGATAGGAGATGAAACAGATGTAGCATTGAAGATTTATTCGACTGAGTTTGTCAACTCTGATGGAAAAAGAATAGATGAAATTCCATTCAGCTCAGAAAGAGAGATGATGACCGTTGTGCAAGACCTCGGTGAGAAATTAGTTTTCTCTAAGGGAGCACCAGAGGTCATAGTAAAGAAATCCAATAGAATACTTTTTGGAGATAAAGTCATCCAGATGGATGAAGAGACAAGAAATAAAATTTTGAAAAAGAATTGTGAATTTGCATCAAAGAGTTACAGAGTTCTAGGACTAGCATACAAGGAATATGAGAAACCGTTAGAAGAGAAATTAATATTCATAGGTTTCGTGGTTTTGTTCGATCCACCGAGACCGGAAGTTAAGGAAGCAATAAAAGAATGTCACACGGCTGGGATAAGGGTAATAATGATAACCGGTGACAACCCTCTCACGGCAGAATCAATAGGGAAAGAAGTTGGTATAGAAACAAAGGAAGTCATCACAGGATTGGATATGGACAGAATGAGCGATGACGATCTAAAGAAAAAACTAAAAGATGGCGTTAACATCTTTGCAAGGACATCGCCATTTCACAAATTGAGAATATTGAACCTACTCAAAGAAGAAGGTCATGTTGTTGCAATGACCGGAGATGGCGTGAACGACTCACTGGCATTGAAGAAAGCAGATGTTGGTATAGCAATGGGCATCAAAGGAACAGAAGTCGCAAAGGAAGCGAGTGATATAGTACTTCTGGATGACAATTTTGCAACCATAAGAAATGCAATAAAAGAGGGTAGAAGAATTTTCGACAATACAAGAAAATTTGTTAATTATCTTCTTACATGTAATGTGGCTGAAGTAGCGGTTGTACTCATCGCAACAATATTTTTGCCGTTCATATCCATTTATCCTGTTCAAATCTTGTGGATAAATTTGATAACAGATGGTTTGCCCGCATTGGCTCTATCGATAGATCCACCAAGACCAGATATAATGAAAAGAAAACCGAGAAAGAGAAATGAAGGAATAATAAACAAAAAACTGGCCCTACTAATTGGAGGGATAGGAACTGAAAAGTCTATAATAATAATATCCACATTTCTTGCTGCACTGTCCTTGACGGGCAGCGTAGAGAAAGCAAGGACAGTTTTGTTCACAGGATTCATAATGTACGAATTTGTGAGGATCGGAGTGATAAGATATGGTGAAAAACTGGCTTCGTTGAGAGATTGGTTAACAAACAGATTCTTGGTATATTCCCTGTTAATATCCTTTGTACTTCAGCTGATAATCATATACACTCCTCTTGCAAGTTACTTCAAAGTTGTCCCATTGGGTATGATAGAATGGTCCATATTGATCGTTGGAACAGTAGTTGGGTTTATCCTGGGTATCACGATCACTCTGATCGTAGACAGAATAACGAAAGAAGAGTACTAATGAGAATTATAGAAGATTCAAACTTTCTCACTACTGCCCTTGGATCAAGCAGGCTTTGACAAACCCCAGGAAAAGTGGGTTGGGTTTCAATGGTCTCGACGTGAATTCTGGATGGGCTTGTGTGGCAACAAAGAACTTGTGGTCAGGCCTCTCCAGAAATTCCATCAACCTCCCACTAGGAGAAACGCCGGAGAATATCAAACCATTCTTCTCAAGAATTTTAATGTAATCTGGATTAACCTCATATCTATGTCTGTGACGCTCCGATACAACATCTTTGCCGTACAATTTTCTAACAATTGTCCCATCTTTTAAAATGGCCTCGTGCGCACCGAGTCTCATCGTGGCACCTTTATCTTTTATTTTCTTCTGCTCGGGAAGAATATCTATGACTGGATGTGGAGTGTTTGGATTTATTTCAGTCGAATTGGCATCTTTCAAACCACACAAGTTTCTGGCATGCTCAATGACTGCCAATTGAAATCCAAAACACAGTCCAAGGAATGGAATGTTGTTTTCGCGGGCATATCTTATACATTCTATCTTACCTTCTGTACCTCGACTTCCAAACCCACCCGGAACTATGATTCCATCAACATCACCAAGAGCTTCCTTAACATCTATCCTTCCACTTTCAATGTCAGTCGTTTCTATCCACTTCAGATCTATTTTACATGAAAGCTCCCCGGAACAGTGTCTAAGTGCTTCCAAGATGGATACATAAGAATCATGAAGGTATGTATACTTTCCGGTTATTGCTATTTTCACAGTTCTTTTAGGATTGTCGATGTTATTCACAAACTTCTTCCACTTGGAGAGTTCATCATCAATTATCTTTCTCTCTTCAAGACCAAGACCGCGCAAAACTTTTTCTCCAACCCCTTGATCTTCAAGAAGAAGTGGTATGTCGTATATGTTACTCACATCCGGTCCAGAAATTATGTAATCCTCCGGAACGCCACAGAACCTTGATATCTTTTTCTTTATATTATCGAGAAGAGGCTTTTCGGATCTGCAGTATATCATATCGGGGAAAATACCTATTTCTCTCAGCATTCTGACGGACTGTTGAGTGGGTTTCGTCTTTTGCTCACCAACGACTTTTATGACGGGAACAAGTGTTGAATGAATGAAGAACACATCTTCTTCTAAAGACAACTCTCTCACGGACTCGAGAAATATCTGATTTTCTATGTCGCCAACAGTCCCCCCTATTTCTATGAGAACTATGTCGGCATCTCCAGCGACTTCCCTGTACCAGCTTTTCAACTCTGCCGTTAGATGAGGTATGAGTTGGACCGTTTTTCCAAGGTACTCCCCCTTTCTTTCTTTTTCGATGACCTTTTTGTATATTTTTCCAGTGGTTATGTTGGATTTCGTGGTGAGGTTCACATCCAAAAACCTTTCATAAGTTCCGAGATCCATATCAACTTCCGAGCCATCGTTGAGAACGAAAACTTCGCCATGTTCCATGGGATTCATAGTTCCCGCATCCACGTTCATGTAGGGATCTATTTTTATTGGTATTACGTTGTAGCCTCTCATCTTCAATATCTTGCCTAAAGAAGCGATGAATAAACCTTTACCAAGACCAGAAAGAACTCCACCAGTGACGACAACAAATTTCGGTTTGTGCATATAAGAGTATGGTATTCGTGATATAAAAAATTTATAACATCATCTCCTCATTAGTTAAGAAACCTTCTCAACAAAATTCACAATTATTTGTCTTTGTCTCACTTCCGGATGGAATATCACACCATAGATTTCCTTACTCCTGTGTTTTATCGCTTGAACACATAGATCTGAAACTGCGAGAATCTCAAAATCTTCATTTGGCTTTATCGAGTATTTGTGAAGCTCGTAAGCATATAGATCCGTCGAAAAGAGTTTGTTTGGTTTTTTTAGTTTTATCTCCTTCATTCCTATCTCTTTGGCTTCGATCAACTCCGAACCAAAAACAAGACCGATCAACTGCATCCCCGCACATATACCGAGAATAGGTTTGTTGATTTTCTTCATCCATGAAAATTCTTCTTCGTGTTTCAAAAACTCATCATCTTTTAAAGCAGTTCCACACAGTATCACCTTCTCTGAGCTTCTCAGGTCCTCTTCGCATAGTTCTGTGAAATGTTTTATATTGAAGTCCGTCCCTGTTTTTTCAACTATCGACGCGATTGGCAGAACGAATTCTTCAAAACTCAATGAATTTTTTTTGTAGCTCAAATCAACTATCAATATCATTTTTCTTTCAGCTCCAATTTTTTTATTTCCATAATACCAGATCCTTTAGAAAAATTGATCGAGAACCCTTTAACTTCCAGCCTCTTTTTGAAAATTGGCCCGTCCAGGACAGTTGTTTCAAACTCTCCGCCCTCACCAGCAGGGCTGATCTTGTAAATCTCCGAGAGCTTTTTGAGTTCATCGATCGTTTTTGAATTTATTTTTCTCCCGAGCCAAGAGGAGTCGAATGGTTCTGCGAAAACGCCGGTGATGACGACATCGAATCCCAATTCAACAACTTCCCTCAGTATATCAAGCTGATTTTTCTGCCACAGTGGGTTGAAACACCAGAGCCCAAGAGAGTCACAAATCCTTTGAATTCTCGTTGCCTGATAAACAGATTCAACTGTTCCGGCAACAATTCCATCTATTTCGAATTTTTCTTTGGCCATTTCTATAACTCTCCTTAGCTCTTTAAGCTCTTCTTCCTTCACACCAGCTGTCCTGATGGTGACCAGAGGTAATCCAATGGAATCTGCCTGATATTCCGTGATATGAATGTTGGGAGTATGGAACATGTAACTTTCTTTGTTATCCGAAATAACCGTGATTAAACAGACTACGTCTTCCTTCTCCATGGCTTTGTAAAGAGCCAAAATAGAATCCTTTCCGCCGGAGAATAAAACACCGAGTCTCATAGTGCATCACAGAATGCTTTATAAAGTTCTTCTGTATATGCCACAAGAACAATTCTCTTTGGATTTTTGCCTGAAAATTTCTTTATTTCGTTTATCATAACTTCAGCGGCGTCTCTTGGGGAAACACCACCAACTCCAGT
>JAGHBM010000011.1 GCA_021160955.1 Candidatus Aenigmatarchaeota archaeon | reverse complement strand
GAGTGAAAAAGGGAATCGTGTTGATTTCATCGACAACTATATCAAATTTTTGTTTGGAATTTTTGTAAAATTTTTTAGCTTTGGAATAGACCGTATATTTAGAACCGGACCGGATAACGGTAATGTCATCGATGATTTCTTTGGACGGGGCGTTTGGAAAAGATGATGTGAAGAGTGTAACGGAATGACCCCTTGAGACGAGTCTCTTGAATATTTGATGTGTGTAAACCTCGGCACCACCTGAAGCGGGATTTTTAATGTCCCTCCAGTTGAAAACCAATATGTTCATCATCATTGCCTCTGATAATAGTTAAGAACTCTCAAGCGATAAAAAATCGCCATAGTATCGATGAACATTCTAAGTATTTGCCTCTTGTTTATTTTGCTATCCAAACTGAAGTTTATCAGGACTGGTGCTTCTTGAATCTTGTATCCATAATAATTTGCATTAACCAAAAGCTCCAGGTCGAAAGCATATTTTTTAACGAGAACCTTTGGAAGTATATGTTCGAGGACTTCTCTCTTGAAGAGTTTTAGACCAACTTGAGTATCTGTGACATTTAAGTTGAAGAGAAGCTTATTGAGAAGTTGATAACCATAACTTAAGAGAACTCTCTTGGTCGGATAATTGACAACCGATTGTGGATGTCTTTTGGAGCCAATGACTATATCAGCATCCGTTGAATTCATATAGCTTAGATACAATGAAAGTTGAGACGATGGAATTTGAGAATCACCGTCAAGAAAAATTATTTTTTCTCCAGAACTCTTTTTGAATCCATATTTTAGAGCGAAGCCCTTTCCCCTATTTCGATTGTAGTGATATATCTTGATTCTCAGATCTTTTACCTTTTTGGCTTCTTCAACGGTAGAATCCTTTGACCCGTCTGAGACGAGAATAATTTCAAAGTCCAGTCCAAGAGAATCAAGAGATTTTAGGGTTTCTGAGAGACTCTTGTATATATTTTTTTCTTCGTTGTAGGCAGGAATTATCACGGAAAGATCTTTTGTCGCCATATGATGACCTTTGTTATTAGTTAAATATGTGACTTGGATAATAAAAATTTCCACAGTGGTAAGAACTTTATCTTCTTCCTTTCAAGAATGATCTCATCTTCGTAGTCCCATGTTATGACCAAAAGGTTTTTGCACTTCAACTGTTCCGAAGCTTTTAACAAAGATTTTATTTCTCTATCCTTTACTTCATCCATTGACGAGGAATAAGTGACTTGAATCAACTGTTTTATCTTCTTTCCCTTCTTTATGACAAAATCAACTTCTCCAACGCCGGTATCAAAATAAAATAAATCTTTGTTCGGGATCGAACCTCTTCTAATCAATTCTACAAAGACAACGTTTTCTATCAATCTCCCAATGTCCTCAACCCCTTCAACAATGAGAAGTCCTGTATCTACAAAGTAAATTTTCGATTTGGTCTGCTCCATTTCCTTGTATGACTTGGAATATTTTTTCAACGTGTATAAAACCAGTGAGTCCCCCAAATAACTGAGATAGTTGTAAACTGTATTCTTGCTGACTCTCATTCCCATTGATTTGAGCTGGTTGGAAAATTTATGGACTGAAAAATACTTTGATGAAACGGTACCTCTCAACAACAATTTCAAAACCTTAATATTCTCTACACCGTATCTCTCAACCACATCTCGATAAATTGTAACATCCAATATTTCACTCAAAATTTTATCCCTTTCTCTACCGAAGACCACCACCTCAGGATAACTTCCCTTCAAGTAGTCTCTCAGTAAATTTAGCATTCTTGCTTTCTTCTTCGATGATAAAAACTTTTCCATCTTGAATTCTTTTGCTTTTAAGAACTCACTGAAACTGAATGGATATATGACGTATGAGAGAGTTCTTCCCCTCAAGCTCGTGGCAATCTCTTTTGAGAGTAGCTTTGAAGAAGATCCTGTAATGAAAATCTGGGCATTTTCTTGATCCATAACGCTCCTTACAAATTTTTCCCATCCATCAACGTTCTGTATTTCGTCTAAAAAAAGATAAACTTTTTTGTCTTTGTTATCGGGATACATCTCATAGAAAATATCCATCATTTTCCTCATGTCATTTACATCGCAACCAATCAACAAGTCACTTTCAAAATTAACGTACAAAAATCTTTCCTTTTCTTTCTTTTTCATCAATTCCTTCATTATCTGAAACATGAAAAATGTTTTTCCTGCCCTTCTTGGACCGATGAACGAAATAACTCTATTTATAGGTATGTCTAAACTTATTTTCAATTCCCTTTCTATCAAATCTGGCAATTTCTTCTCTTGAAAATCTTTTATTATTCTTGTCCATATCTCCCTACTTATCATATCATCACCATTTATTATGTATTATCTATAGGTAAACTATTATAAAAAGTTTCCCTTTATACTGAACACTCTTATATTTCAGATTTTTTTCCTTTTCTTGTCCAAGATCAGGAGCAAGAAAAATACAAATGCCATTGATATGGTGAATATCTTGACGACATCAAACAGAGTGGAATGATACAAAATTATTCCCACAACTTCCAAAATCGCCCCAAGGGTAAGTATTGGTAAATAGGAAAGATTATCCACGGCCATGTGGTGCTGTGTTATAACGTTTATCAAGGAGAAAAATAACATGCCCAGTGAGAATAGACCAATCATATGAACGGTTGGAGTGTATTGGCTTCCAAAGAGCATGGACACGACAAAGTTGGGGAACAAGTTGAAGAATACAACTCCCAGAATACCAAGAATGGAAACGTAGATCATCGTGTGCTTTAAAATTTTGTAAGTGGATTGGTCCTTCTCCTTTATTTCAGATGCCTTTGGAAACATGGCAACAATTATGGGTGTCGAAATGAAGAAAATTATCTTGGCCATGGTAGATGCAGCAACGTAGTAACCAGCATCAACAGGTGGAAAGAACCTCTTGACAAGAATTATATCGATGTTGTAAAAGAGGACTATGAAAAACATTGTAAAGAGAACGTACCAGAAATATCTGAATCCTATATCAGTTTTTTTGGGTTTCTTCCTCGAAAGCAGATATTTTCTGAGAAGATAGACTGAAAATATTATCCCAAGGAGAGATCCTGTACCTATACTAACCAGAGCACCGAAAACACCAAACCCCAATGAAACGAGTACAACACCCAAGAGTAGCTTAGACGTGAAATTTATTATGTTGGTGAGACCCATCCCATTGAAATCTTGAATCCCTCTGAGGGCAGAGTAAAACAATGGAAGAAAGAGTGATAAAACCAAGATAACACCCGTTGATATGACCAAACTCACATCGGGGATTTTTAGAAAAGATGCTATGTATGGAGAAAATATCGTGAATAAAAACAAAAAAACTGCCCCAACAACTAAGAGTTTTTTAAACGTCACTGATAAAATCCATCCTATTGCCTCCGGTTCTTTGACGGAGAATTTCGATACGTACTTGGTTATGAATGTTTGAATGGTACCGCCGGGTATCGTCATGATGTACATGAGAGATATCAATGCACCAAGAATACCGTATTTTTCAGGACCAAGGGCACGCCCCATGTATAACTGGAAAAGATAGTTCATAAAGTTTCCGATGGTCATGGCAAAGAAAAGGATCGAAGCATGTTTGAGTAATCCAGAGTCTTTATTCAATTGGTGACGGATTTTATCAATTATCATGAAACAATTTTTGATGTGGATTTATTTAAAATGATGAGAGAAAACTTTTTCAAACAGAATGGTAAACTTTATATATATTGACATTTATCAAAATGTAAATATGAAAGAAGCATTGAAAATATTCAAAGCATTAAGCGATGAAACTAGATTAAAGATAATTGAATTTCTTCTTGATGGAGAAAAGTGCGTTTGTGAAATTGTTCCTTACACAAAAAGAACTCAATCAACAGTCTCGATACAGTTATCAAAGCTCGAAGGATTGGGAATTGTTGAATCAAGGAGAGAAGGAAAAAACGTTTATTATAGAATTGTTAACCCTAAGATTAAAAAAATCCTCTCGAAAATAGATTTCTCTAAATGGTGGGACGTTGATAGAAAGGAGATAGATTGGTATCCCATAATTGATGAGAGTAAATGTATTGGATGCGGAATGTGTATCGTAACGTGTGGAAGAGGGGTTTTTGAATATGACAAGAGTAAGAACAAATCAAAGGTTAAAAATCCATTTAACTGCATGGTAGGATGTGATAACTGTAGAATTTATTGTCCTACAGGGGCAATTTCATTCCCTCAGAAGAACAGAAGAGAATTTATTCAATCACTCCTAAAGAAATATGATATTCTCGTAAAGGCGAGAGAAAAAGTTGTAGAATGAGGTGTTAAAAATGAGAATTTGCTTTACTTCAGATCAAAACAACGGTTTGGATAGTGTTATGAGCTACCACTTTGGACATTGTCCATATTTTGTCATCGTGGATGTTGATGAAAATGGAAATATTTCAAATGTCGAATCAATATCAAATCCTCTCGTTGGCGAACATGATCCGGGAGAGCTTCCCTCTTTTATGAAATCCAAACAGGTAGATGTGATAATAACTGGAGGTATGGGTCCGAAGGCACAACAATATTTCTCTGATTCGGGAATAAAAATAGTTGTGGGATCATACGGAAAGGTAAGAGACGTTCTTGAAGAATACCTGCAGAAAAAAATAAGTCAGGTTTCCAGTAAAGTTGAACCATCAGTCAAAGAAAATGAGACAGATGAAGTGGAAAGACTTAAAAAAGAAGTTGCTTTTCTTAGAAGTGAAATTGCAGATCTAAAATCAATGATTAAAAACTTGAAGAAAAACCAAAATGGGTGATCTTTTATGTTAAGAGATATGAAATGCAAATGTCAAATTGTTAAAAACTTCACACCATCTTGGTTTGCAAGTGTTATGGGAACAGGGATACTGGCAGTGACCAGTTTATTTTACTCACAATACATTCCCTTTTTGAAAAATTTGGCGTATATCTTGTTTTACTTCAATATTATTATATTTTTTACTTTATTGGTTCCATGGATCCTTAGGTGGATATTCTTCAGAAAGGATGCACTAAGGGATTTGGAACATCCAATAATTTCAAATTTCTACCCCACAATGTCGGTGGGTATGCTTGTCTTAGCAACGGATTTCATCGTAATCGGTAAGAACTTTGGAATAGCAGAAATATTTTGGTTTATAGGAACGTTTCTCACGATATTTTTTGGTATTCTGACACCATATATAATGTTCAAAGGCGAACACGTTAAAATTGACCACATAAATCCCGCGTGGTTTATTCCACCGGTTGGGTTAATTGTAATCCCTATTGCGGGGAGTTTAATCATTCCACACGTCTCAGGTATATTACAAGAGTTTGTTGTATTCCTAAATTATTTCGGTTGGGGATCAGGTTTCTTCATTTATCTTTCATTATTGGCAATATCAATGTATCGTTTTATTCTTCATCATCCATTGCCGAATACTTTAGCCCCGACCATATGGATAAATCTTGGTCCTATCGGGGCAGGAACCGTTGCGTTGATTAACCTAATCAAAAATTCATCGTTCATAACCATGCAAGAGCCTTTCTTTATATTTGGGCTTTTATTCTGGGGATTTGGTATATGGTGGGTTATAATGGCTATTGCGTTAACTCTGCACTACATAAAAAGACTGAAACTACCCTATGCAATGTCTTGGTGGGCATTTACCTTCCCCCTCGGAGCATATGTGGCAGCGAGCCACACAATTTCGCTGCTATTTAAGTTTCAATTAATAGACTACATTGGACTTGCATTGTACGGGCTCTTGATTGTTCTTTGGTCGGTTACCTTTGTAAAAACTTTCATACATGCATATCGGGGAACATTATTTAAGGGTTGATAACTATGAAGATTGTACAAAAAATACAGAAAAACCTCATTTGGATTGTTTTTATTTTAATGGTATTTTCAGTTGCCTTGGGTAGATATTACCACAACTTTTTTGTGAACCTGAAAGCAGTCCTGCCTTTCGCATTGTTTCTAATGCTTTATAAGCCGATGGTATATCTTAATATCGACAAAGCTTTCACAAAGACGACAGAAATTAAAACAAGGTATTTTATCCTATTAACAATTTTTTACGTAGTAATATTTCCTCTAACAGCATTTCTGTTGATGAATTTTATACTTTTTATTTTGCCAAACATTGACCCGAATTTAGTGGCTGGTATAGTAATCCTCGCATTGTCTCCTATTGCAAGCTCTGCTCCCGCTTTCGTAGGAATGTCCAATGGAAAAGTTCAATTGACTCTTGTCGGTGTGATTTATACATTTTTCTTATCATTAGTAGTAATGCCGCTCGGTTCAAAATTAATTCTTGAACATGTTGTTAAAGTACCGATAGCGCTGCTGCTAAAGTCACTAGTACTTTATATTATAATTCCATTAATAATTGGTCAAATTACTAAATATGGTGTTATAAAATACAAAGGAAAACAGACACTGGAAAATCTAAAAACTCCCCTCGAAGTACTTGTCCACACAGGACTTTTCATTATGGTAATTGTTATTTTCGGTATTAATGGAAGAACGATTGCTAAAGAGCCACAAATCATCCTGTACGGTGCATTAATAATGAACATCTATTTTTTCTTGAGATGGGGACTGACATACATTACAGGGAAATGTCTCAAATTTCCTCTGGAACAGAACATATCCTTAACATATTCTTCTACATATAACATGGCTATTTCAACCGCCATAGGCATTGCTACTTTTGGACCTATGGCTGCAGTTGGAACAGTTATTGGTGGGCCCTTTGCTGAAATGATCCAAATGATTCTTCTCGTGAAGTTCTTCGAATACATAAGAAAAAAAACAAAATAGGAAATAATTATAAAAACTTTTTCTTAGATACCGCTCTTTAAGGAAACTTTTAAATACTTTAGACTACAATAAGAGTGTTATTGGAGTGTTGATTTTTTATGAGAAGAAAGAAAAAGAAACCAAACGAAAAAGTTACGATAAAGATACCCGGTGCAGTTTACAACAAAATTGCAGAGATAATAGAAGGGACTGGATTCTCGAGCGTCACTGAGTTCATAGTTTTTGTTATGAGGACAATCGCATCTAGCGGCAAAATAAAGGGCGAAGACAAACTGACTGAAGAAGAGATCAGAAAGGTCAAGGAAAGGCTCAGGAGATTGGGATACATCTGAGGTGAATGAATGGACCATTTGGATGAACTTGAAAGCAAGAGCATTTACATAATAAGGGAAGCGTATCATAGGTTCAAGAACATAGCTGCGCTTTGGTCTGTTGGGAAAGATTCCACTGTGATGCTACACTTGATAAGAAAAAGTTTCTTCGGCAGGATCCCTTTTCCTGTGATATACATAGACACGGGGAAGCATTTCAAAGAGATGTATGAATTCAGGGACAAAATCGCAAAGGAATGGAATTTAAACCTGATAATAAGCAGGAATAAGGAAGCCGATGATCTCGGAATAGGCCCAGAGGACAAGTTCAAGTGCTGCAACATGAGAAAGACTGAAGCACTGAAAAAGACCATAAAAGAATATGGATTCGATGCCTTGATACTTGGTATAAGAAGAGACGAACACGGTGTTAGGGCGAAGGAAAGATACATATCACCTAGGGATGAAAAATTCCAATGGAATTATGAAGACCAGCCACCAGAAATCTGGGACCAATACAAGACAAAGACCGATGAAAAAACCCATATGAGGGTCCATCCACTGCTGCATTGGACTGAACTCGATGTCTGGTTGTACATCAAGAGGGAAAAACTACCGGTTAATCCATTGTATTTTGCGAGAAAGGTGAATGGTGTGTGGAAAAGGTATAGATCTCTTGGGTGTGAACCATGCACCACACCAATAGAATCAACTGTAAAAAACATAGATGAAATGATAGAAGAAATTAAGACGAGTAAAACTGCAGAAAGGGCTGGAAGGAGCTTGGATAAGGAAAAGATCATGCAAAGGTTGAGAGCACTTGGATACATGTGATGTTATGGACAGCAGAAAAAGATCAATTGCAAAAACCATAAGTTGGAGAGCTTTTATAATATTGGTAGATACGATAATATTGTTCTTCATAACAGGTAGTATGGCCATTTCAGGATCGGTGGCAGTGGGTCTAAACATGCTGAAAACTTTGATGTATTATTTCCACGAGAGATTTTGGGAAAACTTAGAATGGGGGAGAAAATGAAAGACTATCTTAAAATTGTCTTCGTCGGACACGTGGATCATGGGAAGAGTACTTTGATAGGAAGACTGCTTTACGATACGAAGTCCCTCAAAAATGAGAAATATCAAGACCTGAAGGAAGAAGCCAAGAAAAGGGGTGGAGAGATAGAATTTGCATTTGTAATGGACCACCTAAAGGAAGAACGAGATAAAAAAATAACCATAGACACAGCTCAAACTTATTTCTCGACCAAGAAAAGAAACTACGTGATCATAGATGCTCCAGGACATAAAGAGTTCATGAAGAACATGATCACCGGGGCATCGCAAGCAGAAGCAGCGATACTGATGGTAGATGTGAACGAAGGTGTAAGAGATCAAACCAAGAGACATGCATACATATTGAATTTATTGGGAATACGTCAAGTTCTGGTGGCAATGAACAAGATGGATTTAGTTAACTATGAAAAAGAGAGATTTGAAGAAGTAAAGGAAGAACTCATTGATTTTTTAGAAACGATAAACATAAGGCCGAAATATGTCGTGCCGATTTCTGCCAAGAATGGAGACAACGTTGCGAAAAAATCGGATAAAATGACATGGTACAATGGCCCAACAATCTTGGAGGCGCTCGATGAATTTGAAAAAGATGCTGCCCCAACAGAAAAACCGTTTAGATTTCCTGTTCAAGACGTTTATGATTTTGATGGCGAAAGAATCGTTGTTGGAAGAATCGAATCTGGAAAATTGAAGGAAGGTGAAGAAGCAATAATTCTACCGGGAAGAAAAAAGACCAGAATAAAGAGGATAAAAATATTCAACGGAGACAAAAAAGAAGCAGTTGCCGGAGAGTCAATAGGTTTGATAATAGATGAAGAAGTAGAGAGAGGCAACGTGATTTTTAAGGGAGAACCACCACGTGAGAGAAAAGAATTGAAGGTTAAACTATTTTGGTTGTCGCCAGAAGAGGTAAGAGAAGGTGAGAAAGTCATCTTCAGATGCACAACACAAGAGGTGAATTGTAAAATTGAGAAAATAGAAAAAAGGATAGATCCATCATCCATGAAAGTTTTAGAGGAGAATGCAAAAAGGCTTGAAGAACACGAAATAGGTGAAGTTGTTCTGTCATTGGATAAACCTGTATTCGTGGATGACTTCAACAGAATAAAGGAAATGGGAAGGTTTGTACTGGAGAGGAATGGTGGAATAAGTGCCGGTGGGATAATAACGGAGGTGGAATCATGACTTTTTTGGTACTTGGCATTGACGCGGCAACTTGGAAAGTTATAAAACCAAACATTGACGAATTACCGACTTTTAAAAAACTTCTGGAAACTTGTAACAGCGACACGATTCACCTGAAGGAAAAGCCATATTCCCCTTCAATATGGTGCGGCATGTTTTCCGGAAAGACACCCGAAGAGCACGGTCATAGAGAATATGTTGAAAATGGCAAGATCGTCACGAGAGAGGACATAAAAGTTGACTTCATCTGGGACTTGCTCGACAGAGAGGGAATAGACATCAGAGCGATCAATGTTCCATTTGTCGTACCACCGTACAATTTCAACGTAGATTTTGAAGGTGTTGGTTTTGGACTTCCCACAACGCCCGAGGAATGGGAAGAAGAATTAGAAAAAGTAACTAAAAAAGTAATTGAAATATTGAAAGAAAAACCAGATGTTCTAATAGCTGTTTATACATCACTCGACAGAATACAACACTTTCATTGGGGAGAGCCATTGGTATTGGAATGGTACAAAAAAATGGATGATAAACTAAATGAAGTCCTCTTCAAGACGGGATTCATGGACGACAACAAAAACAAACTCATAATAATATCTGACCACGGCTTTTGCTCATTTGGAGAAGCAAAAGTTCAAACCCTGCCACAAAAAACAAGTGATGGAAGAATATTGAAAGGAGATCACCACGAGGATGCGATATTGATAACGAAAAACGTTGACTATGAAATAAAGAGACCTCAGGACGTGTTCTTTGCTCTCAAGAAAGCTTTTATAT
>JAGHBM010000041.1 GCA_021160955.1 Candidatus Aenigmatarchaeota archaeon | reverse complement strand
TTATAGAACTATAACAAAAGGTATGCAAGAAGAATATAAAGTCGTTATTAAAACTTTAGAAAGGCATTTAAGAAAGAGTGGTGTAAAAGAAATTCTCGAAGAGCTGTACAAAGTTCAAAATGAATTGGAAAAAGAGCTAGGGTTGTAAGAAAATCACTCCGCAAATATTTAAAAGTTTTATTACATAATTGTTATGTGTGATTGGATGACAAACACAATAGGATACGGATTTATCGTAGAGTATTATGAGTTCAGCGGTAGGCTCTTGGACAGAATAAAAGGATCTCCACTCGGTATCGGAGAAGGGGATTATCTTGACAACATTTATGCAAGTAAAGTAGATCCGGATGTTTGCATCATTGACGATATTGGAACGAATACTGCAAAAATATTTACACTAAAAAATGATAAAGTTCAAAAGGTAAAGGAATTAGAAAAAGACTTCGTGATAGCAAAAAAGGCGGACATAGAAATAGAAGAAATAAAAAGGAAAATGAATGAAGCAATGGAACAGGCAATCGAAAAAATATATGAAAAGGAAGACATAAAAGAAATCTTAGAAAAGTACAGAATCTAAAAGATAAATTAGAAAAGAGTTGGAGTTGGAATTCACTCTATCTTTTTAGGATATTTTCTCCTTATCGTTATTGGAACCACTCCTTTCTCAAATTCTCTCCTTGCCAAATCTATCGGATCGAGCTCGTTCGACTTTGCATTTATCAAGAGTGGTGCGCCCATAGCTATCTGAAGTGCTCTCGCAGCAATTATCCTCGTTCTTTCGAACCTTGTATATTCTTCAAGAGGTATTTTTCCTATCATCAACATCACCCTATGTAACTTAATTTTTCTTTCCAGCTTTTTCTTTTTTCATCATCTTTTCAAGTGCTTTTTCCTGGAGTTTTTCCAACTTACTCAAGAAGTTTTGAACTTCCTTTGCCTTCTTGTCCAACTCGCTCAAATCAACATCAATATCCAATATTTTTATCAAAGGTTTTAATATTTTTTCTGCCGCCCTTGGGTCTGTGATTATCGGATATCCCGTAGTTTCACCCATTAGACACACTCCTTTCATTCCCCTCTCCTTTCCCAAACCGAGGAGGAGACCGGTTGCACCAACTATCATTCCGACCCTCTGTGACGAGGATCTGAAGTCTATTCCGTATTTTTCGTATTTCTCCACAAGTTCTTCATGGGTCACTGCTCCAAGCACCTCTATATCTTTCATATCTTCTATCTCTCCGCTCCCAAATCCACCGAGGGTGAAAATTTCCTTTACTCCAAGCTCTTCGCAGAAATCAAGTATCTTTTCGGCTATGTCATAATAACCCTTTGGGGAGGCATCACTGCACTGAGAGTCTCCTATGAGGATTATCAGGTCTCTACCCTTTGGGTTTTTCCAGTAATAAAACTCGTTTTTGAGTACGTTTCCCACGGGTCCATGTAATACTACGAACGGAAAGAAATAGGGAGAATATAATTCTGCAATTTTCTCGGCACCGAGTTTCTCTATCAAGTACTGGGCGGCAATTCTGCCGACGTATCCTATACCAGGCAGTCCTTCAATCAAGATAGGGTTGTTGGGCTTTATTTTCTTTAGAACCTTTATAGTTGTTTTCATACTATCGACCAATTTAACTATGTTCTTTATCTTAAATAAGAATCGCCTTAAATAGTTTATATACTTTTTCATTTTTAAATTTAATATGGAATTTCAAGTTGATGTCTACAGTCTCGAAAAAATGGTTGAATATTCAGCAGATAAAATTCATTCCATGATAAAAGAATTCAAAAAATATAAAGAGATGTCCGACAATAACGAAAAGATAAAAAGCTTTCTTGGTGTATCGTATATATGGACTGCCAGATGGCAGGAGGAAAACAAGAAGTTCGATCTTGAAGAGAAAATCGTTTCAATCGGAGAAGATTTCATGGGTATTTCTCTCTCTTTGGACGATCTACTTGAGGGAAAATTTCCCGAGAGGAATCAAAAAGAGGTTCAGATAATTTCTGATATGATATATTCGGACAATGAAAATCCAACTGAGTTCGTGCTGGATTTGAAAAAGCATGCAAGAAAAATACATGAGATTTTGACAGGTAATATCAATAAACCTAGAGTGTATGGTTAATAAAATTTAAATACTTTTTGCTACTAATATATAGTAACGGAATAAACGAGAGGTGTTAAGGTGAATAAGGTAATTGGAGATAAAATATTTTATGAAAAAAGTAAAGAAATACCCGAAGAAATGGAGGAAAAGTTGGAATTAATTTCAGCAGAAAAAGTTTTTGTTGAAAAAACATCTCCCATTCTCGATATAAGAGAAGATTATTTAAAAGAGGTAAAAGAAGTGGCTGATAGGTTAAAAGCTGACGTTATAAAAGAGTTAGAATATGTAGAGGAAAGTACCGATGCAGGAAAGCTTGGATTTAATTCCAGGGCTGTTGGCTTGTTAGAGTTTTATAGAATTTAGCGGGATCTTAAGAAATTTAAAATTTCATTCGATTTTCTTTTTTTTGCCATTCTTCTATATTTTCCATATTTGTCTTCTGGCGAGAATTTTGGTGGGTGAGGTGTTCTCGTCTTTTCTCCGCATATAGGGCATCTGTCTTTTAGGGTGTATATTCCACAATGAAAGCATTTTTTTATGAGGTGCATTCAATTTTCACCAAATTTTTTCATGATCTCCTCAACGGCCTTGTTGAGTATCTTCTCACCTTCCTTTGGATCTTTTGTACTTATGGAAAGGGCGTATTTTGGTGCTGCCAAGTATTTGAACTCAAGACCGTACTTTTTTACGATTTCTTTAAAGGCTCTTTTTATCTTCTCTATACCATCTGGCTCGTAGGATTTTATTTCCACTTCCTTGGTGATCTTAACCTCTTTTATCTTTATTCTTTCTTTGGCTATTTTTAGTATTTCTTCTGCCCACTTCTTCGAGAGTCCTCTCCTCTCCAGGTATTCTGGACCCTTTCTAAGTGCAAGCTCGAATGGTTCGAGCATATCTCTAAAATTTTCCTGAAGATCGTAACCTATCTTCTCATAGGCTTTGTCCAAACTCATCTTCTTCTTTTTTGCGAGATCAGATAACAGTTTTTCTCCCTTTTCGTCTCTCTTCCATCTCTGGAGTCTGTTGTTCTTGTCTCTATCGGATATCCTCTTCCAGCTAAGAGTTATGTGGTCTTTTTCCTTGTCGACATCCATTACAAGGCATACAGTTTTTTGACCTTTTTTTGCCCAGTTTCTTATGTCTCTAACCCATTTCCTTGCAACCTCTGAGATATGGATCATTCCAACTCTTCCTGGATACTCGTCCAGAGATATGAATACAGAATAAGGATTAACCTCTTTTACGGTGCCTATGACGAGCTCCCCAACTTCAGGATATTTCTCTTTTCTCTTGACCATACTATCATCTAAATTTAGTCGTTTAATTTATAAATAGAATAATGAGAAAAATTCATTCCAGCTCTTTTATTATTTCTCCAAGTACCTCAGCCTTTCCACCGGTTGACTTGGCAATTACTTCACCGCAGACAAGACATTGAACATCTCCGGCTGGTTTGTTGAATATTATCTGCTCGTTGTTGCATTTCTTGCATTTGACCAACAGGAATTTACTTCTTGGTTTTTCTTTGACTACCATAATCATCACTCCAACTCAAATTTTTTAACCCTAAATCCTTTTCCAATTATGTGTTGTCTTTTGCACTCCATACATTGGTATCTGAGATCAACCTTTTGAGTCGGTTTTTTCTGTGCGGGAGGTTTACTAAATCTACCACTACCACCATGTCCTTTCGTTCTTCGTTTTTTCTGTCTTTCAGACCAGGCCAGAGCTCTCCTGTTCCTTGCACCTGCCTTGACCCGGATTACTTTATGTTCCGTGTACTTCTTGCAGTATGGACAGTATTTTCTAACGGTTTTTGGCATTTTCATCCATTATCACCAATTGAATTGACGAAAGCTTGAGATTTCGATCTTTTGAATTATTTTGAATTCAGATATTTAAATATTAAAAGCTTTTATCTTTGGCTCAAATGGACTTTCATAAGAGTGTTTGTCGAGAGATTTTTCATCTCCATATACTCTTTTTGAGTCAGAGGAATCTCTATTTCGTAAAATGGTAGTCTGCCAACTTTTCTCGGTGAACTGAATCTAGAATAATATTCCACGTTGTATTGGGCAGTTATGGACGGATAGAGATTTAGTCTTGAAATGGTCTCTACCTTTGATATCTCCTCTATGAGAACTTCATCCTCACCAACTTTATACGGAGAGAAAAACTCATATTCCTCTGGATCGATTTCCTCAGATTCCAATGATAAGATAATATGTTTACCGACTGTTTTCCGATCGATTTGTATCCCATGCCTTATCATTGCATTCTCATCTAACATAAACATAGAGTGATATTTCCCACAAAATGTATCTATCGTGTAATGGGGATTTCCATTTCCGAATATCTCTATCTTGTTTACATGCAGCTTTTTTTCAATCTTCATTTTGTTCAACCTCTATCGGTTCTGCTTTGTTCTTTGAGATCAGTAGGTCTGCTACCTTATCTTCGAGAGTTATCAAGTCATCCTTCTTGAGAGGTCCATACGTTCTTCCGTCCAGACCGACGAACTGCGGGATGTCGTCGAGTATTCTAATCAATTTGAATCCATTTGGTATTTTTAGCTTTGGTACAATCTCGTTATCTTTTTTTGAGTCAGTTTCAATTTCATTTTCTTTTTCTTCGATTTTCACACTCTCTTCATCTTGCGGTATCTTTTCAGTTTCTTGGTTTTCCAATTCTTTACGATCCTCGGTATCTGCCTCGCTCTCTCCTCCCTTTATGATATTCAATATGCTTTCTCTCATTTCTTTTAGATGTCTAACTATCTCATCGAAGTGTTTGGCTTCCATTGGCAACAGATTTTTAGGAGGTATGTTGCTTCTCACCATTCTTATTGCCATCATGAGAAGTTTTCTTTCCCTCCTGTCCAGAATGTCCTTTATTATCGACATCACATTCTCTATTTCTTTTATTATCATCGTGTTCTTTGTTTTCTCGTACATTTCGTTCTTTCTCTTTATCCATTCATAGCAAGACTTGTAGAAATCTTCTGGGAGTTTTTGGAGTTCTTGACTCTCCCTTTCAAGTCTCTGAAATTTTCTAAACGTTTCGTAGGTTATCACGTTTTCTTCTTCACTCATAATCTTAAATTAGGAGCGTAGAATAAAAAGATTTGAAGGGGATTTGGAGTTTTTAAAAGTATTTAAAGGTTTTTGCTGTAATTATATATAAGTAGTAAATTAGGTGGTGTATTATGATGTACGAAAACATTGAAGAGTTCGTAAGAAATGTCGATGGCGATGTAGAATTTTACATGGTCAAAGAGACCAGGCAAATGGGTTTGAGCAAGTGGATTGTTAGCAGAATATATCCAGTATTTGAGAATGGCGACCATAAATTGGTGCTTCCCGGTCGTGAGGGTGTTAGTGATGAGGTTATGGTTGAAGCCCTGAAAGATTCAATAAAAGTCATCAAAACTCTGAAGAACAATGGAATAGATGTGAAATACAAGAGAAATGCCTGAGGCAAGTTTTATTAGATGCAAAAGACAAACCTTAGTATGAAGTTATCTAATCTCCTTTTGATTTTATTTTTGTTTTCGGTCTTGTTACCCCAACCAGCTCATTCTTCAATGTCCAGAGAGTTCAACGTTTCAAAGGCATGTCTTTTCGTTTCCCCAGATGACAGCTACCGTGAGATTTCAAGTCTCATAAAAAGTTCCAATAAATCGATATTGATTGCCACGTATTCATTTACAAACCCATCTCTTGGTGAAGATCTTTTGGATGCAAAGAGAAGAGAAGTTAACGTAACCGTTATGGTGGAAGGCTCTCCCGTAGGTGGTCTAAAGGAAGACGTGATATCTTACATATCCAAAAATGTATCTGTGTTTTTGAACGAAAATGACGATTATGACTATCATCATGCCAAGTATGCGGTGTTCGATGGAAAGATAACATTGGTTTCTACTGAGAATTTTGGTGTCGAGGGGATGTCTCCCGATCCAACGTATGGGAACAGAGGATGGTTCGCATTAATTTATGACGAAAATGTTTCAAGATTCTTCAGTTCTGTATTTTACGATGACTTGGACAAATCCTCTAAATATTTCAAGGACAGAAGGTTCACATCTGCAAAAGTAAACCACGGAAGATACGTACCAAGATTCGGTATGAAATGCTGCAGAGATGCGAATGTGATCGTGTTCTTCGGACCAAACGTAACTGAGAATGTTTTGAATTTCATCAAAAGTTCCAAAGGTAAGATTTGGATAGAGCAGTTCTACATATACAAAAATTGGGATCATGGATCCAATCCATTGCTCGAGAAGGTCATCAACGAAAGCGAGTCTAAGGATGTAAAGGTATTGTTGGACTCGAGTTGGTACAATATGAAGAAGGACAAACCTAACAGCAATTATAATACTTTGATTTATTTGAAGAAAAACAACATCAGTGCCAAAGTACTTGACAAGAAATCTACCGGACTTTTAAAACTCCATACAAAAGGTGGTGTGACACGGGATTCGGTTTTAATATCTTCTGTGAACTGGAATGAACATTCAATCATGAAGAATCGAGAGGTTGGTGTCATAGTACGGTGTAATGGGGCACCTGAATTCTTTTCAGATGTTTTTACTCATGACTATTACACCAATTCTCAAACCGGTGGATCAATTCCAAAATTTGTCGTGCTCGTACTTTCATTCGGCGGTATTGCCTTTCTTCTCTACGCTGGGATAAAATTGAGGTAAACTTCCAATATCAAAAAGAAAATGTACAAGAATACGAGAGAAAGGCCTTCTTTCCAATCCAACTCATGACCACTTTCAACGAAAGATGAAAACAAAAAGGTTATTATGAACATGAACATACCCGAAGTTAAAAACAATATTGCATTTGCATATATGGGATATATCAATGCAGTTATTCCCAGCACGAGAGTAGAATTTGCGACGACCGATCCGGTGAGGTCTCCCAAACTTAGTTCGGGATGCTTCGATATTGCCGATTGAACTCCGAATGCAAGTTCTGGAAGTGACGTTCCGATGGCTATGAGTATCAATCCTATCAGGATTGGAGGAAGCGATAATTCGATCGAGACATTTTCGGCATATGTTACAACAAGTTTTGAACTTATGAGAAGTGTTGTCAAACTTATTGCAAGTATAAATAGAGTTTTGGCCATTTCTTTCTTTTTATGTTGCTTTTTATTTTCCTCGTATCTTTTTCTAAATTTTTTCGATTCGAGTATTTTTTTTCTAATGTATAGACCAAATACGATAATTAGGAATATCCCATCCAACCTTGTTATGGATCCTTCTGCAAAAAACAATATCAAAGGTAGAACGGATATCATAGATGCCCAAAAGGTATCTTCCCTGGAGGTCTTACTTTTCATCTTGATTTTTCCTCCACTCAGTAGAACCAATATACCGCCAACCAAAGTCAAATCAACTATGTTCGATCCTATAACATTACCGAGCGAAAGTGCAGAATTCTTTAACATCGCCGAATATACTCCGACCATTATCTCTGGAATGCTTGTGGCTACCGCCATAATGATGAACCCCACGGAGAATTCCTCAAACCCAAGAATTTCCGACATTTTGGAAAGTCCTTTAACGAGGTAAGACCCGCTCACGGCAAGTACGACAGACCACAAGAGTAACATCACAGTGTTCAGCAGAATCATATTTTAAATTTACTCTCCTAATAAATATATATCATCATCTATAATTATCTTGGTGATTTCTATGGACGAAGAAAGATATAAGGAAGAGATCGAAAGGGAAAGAAAACAAAAAGATGTATTTTTTGCTACACATTGGCAGTCTCCAATCCCACCGAAAGATAGACCAAAATTTAAAGGACTTGATTATTATCC
>JAGHBM010000069.1 GCA_021160955.1 Candidatus Aenigmatarchaeota archaeon | reverse complement strand
TATTATTTTTCTTTCTTCTAAATCCCTTATGAGTCTACTCACCTTTGCTTTGCTGAAGTCGCTGTCCCTCACAATTTCTCTTTGTTTACATGAACCGCCGTAAGATTTTATTATCTCTATTATTCTCCTTTCATCATCCTTCAAAATCCTTTCTATACCTTCTCTTTCTCCTCTGAATCTTATGCTCAATACTGTTATTATAACCAATATCGCTATCCCTATAATTATGAAAGGTGTGTTGTTTTGGGATATGGGGGTACTCCTCTCGTAATTCACGGTCACATCTATTCCCTCTCCCTTTTCGAGGTTGTTCCTCTCCCAAACTATAAAAATTCTCCTACCATCGGAACCCTCAGTCCCGTCTGTTGGGGCAAACGGAACTATCGTAGTCGGCTTCTCAGGTTGAGGTATGAGTATGAATCCTTTTTCAAGTACTATCTTCACAACCATTCTCGGGACTTTCTGGGGCGTCTTTATGTTTGTATCAAAGTGGTATGCGCTTTCAATTTTTTTGACGCATCCTTCTCTTCTGAACCTTATACTGAGAGCTCTACCACCAGCTTTCACATCGGAGAAGTCACATGTTATAAGGGTTCCCCAGTCCTTTTTCTCTGCTTCGCACGTGTAATTCTTGAAGTTGGCACTCGTTTCAAAATCTTTTATGTGGAACGGCAGGGGATAGTTCAACGTGCCCTCCGGCAATTTCTGGAACAAAAACGTCAGAGTGTAATCGGCACTGCTTGAATCCAAAAGGATCGTAGACTCGAGGTATTCCAGCGGCGTTGCTAATGTCGGTCTTATGATTAGTAAAAATGCTATCGTCATCAGAAAAAAGAAAATTTTCTTCATAATAAATCAATTCTCTTATTATAATAAATTATTTTGTTATTTTGGAAGCAGAATCTCTTTAAGCCTTGCCGTGGTGAGGTTGTGTAATACGGTCGCTATCCTATTGAGCGTTTCCTGTGCCTCACCCATCTTGATCTCTATTTTTTCCGGCTCCAATACCTCCAGCGCAGACGGTCCGTATAGGATGACGAAGTCCACCAATTCCTTAAATCCTTTAACTATGAATTCCAATTCAACAACTTGCGTGTAGACATCCTTGTCTTTTATTTTGTTTCCCGTCTCAACGGCAGGTTCAAACTTTTCTTTGTAAATTTTTATCCACTTTTCCTTCTTTATCTTCTTAACATGTTCCTTGAGTGCTTCTTCGGTAACATCTTTCCCAACTGCCATTACCTCTATCATGGACCAACATCTTATCCAACCTTTCTCGAGTTTTTCCTTTATTTCAGCATCCATAATATCACTCATGAAACAATTCTTTTGGAATCCAATGTTTTCCCTCTATTGGTATTTTTTCTCCGCAGTATATACATCTTAAGTTTTTATCTATATTAAACTTTGTTATCTCGTATCCGTGCCTCTCTATGAGCAACCTTCCGCAGCTATGACAGTAAGTATTCTCGTATTTGTGTCCTGGGACGTTTCCTATGTACACGTACCACAATCCGTTGTCTTTTGCTATTTCTCTCGCTCTCTCGAGGGTCTCCACGGGAGTCGGTGGAACGTCTTGCATCTTGTAGTGCGGATAGAATCTTGAAAAGTGTACCGGTGTTTTCTTTCCGAGTTTCTTTGCGATCCACTCAGATATTATCGATATCGTTGAGTCGTCGTCGTTTAGTCCGGGAATGAGCAGAACAGTCACCTCAACGAATATCTTGTTTCTCTTCATTTCCAAGAGACTTCTTTTTACAGGTTCGTCTCCCTTCAACCCGAGACAATAATTCTTATAGAATGTGTAATCCCCTTTGAGGTCCACGTTTGCTGCATCTATGTAAGGAGAAATTTTCTTGATTGCCTCTGGGGTCATATATCCATTCGTGACAAGAACGTTGTACAGCTCAGTTTGTGCTTCTTTGGCGGTATCATAAACATACTCATAGAAAACTGCAGGTTCAGTGTAGGTATAGGCTATACCTCCGCATCTCCATGCTTTCGCTTTTTTTACCAAGTCCTGTGGAGAGTACTTTTCTCCATACACATCGTCGAATTCCTGTGAGATTTCCCAGTTTTGACAGAATTTACACTTCAAGTTACAACCAACTGTTGCAATGGACAATGCCCGGGAACCAGGAGCGAAGTGAAAAAATGGTTTTTTCTCTATTGGGTCTATGGCTATGCTGACCGGCCTTCCATATACCAGTGAATATAATTTCCCGTCTATGTTCTCTCTAACCTCACAAAATCCCTTTCCTCCCGGAGGGATTACACATTCTTGAGAGCAGATGCCACACTTGACTTTCTTGTCTTCAAGTTTTTCATATATCATCGTTTCCTTCAAATTCTCAACGTTCATAAAAGAATTAACCCCAAGAAGATAATAAATAGGTTTCACTCCAAGAACTCATCAATTTTTTAAATTTTTATTTCCATCAAAAAATACCTTTATTACATTTTCAATAATTGAGTAATGTTAAATATTTTAAAATGACTGATTAAAAATGAGAGTATAAATGCCTCGGTAGCTCAGCCGGTAAGCATGATATTGATTGGGTCCCGCAAAACCCAACCAAAAAGCAATCGGCAAAGAGCGGCTGCCTCGTAGAACCTTTTATCGGCGTAAAAGCTTCACCAAAACTGGCTGGTGAAATAAAAGGTTTGAGAGAGCAGCAGGTCGCGCGTTCAAATCGCGCCCGGGGCTCCATTTTGCTATATTTCTCTTAAGATACGATAACAATGTATGAAACCAGTGTGATGTACATCAAGATGAGCAAAATTGCCCTTGGTTTTGTGAGTTTCATATTCTCGGCAAGTATGTAGAGTGTTACGACTGTAGATACTAGAAGTCCAAAAAGTATGAAAAGACTCATCGGAGTTATCTCTATATTTATTCCCATTAAAGTAGCTATTAGTACGGGAAGACCTAAACCTATCAAAATATCAAATATGTTTGATCCAAACACATTGGAAGTTGCGGAGGAAATGTCTCCTTTCCTAGCGTCTGCGACTGATATGACAAGGTCAGGTATCGATGTGGCTGCTGCTGTTATCACGAAAGCTATTATTATCGGTGGTATTCCCAATGTAGTTGCGAGAATTAACGAGTACTTCACGAGAAAATAACTTGAAATTATTATAAACACTAAACTAATGATTAATATTAAAATTTCGTGATGTAATTTTTTTTGGTTTTTTCTCACCTTGGAAACATGTTTATATGATGGGCCTAGTCTGATAAACTTCAATAGTCTTCTCCCGTAATTTTTTGCCGTTCCATGTCTGAATATCTCTAAAAAGTATAAAATGTATGTAGCGATGAATAGGATCCCCACGTACATAGACCAACGTACATTGTAGAACATAACCATCATGAGTATTATCACTGTGAGGACATAGAACAGACCATCTCTGTGAATCACATCGTCAGATACTTTGAATATTTTTGGTGACACAAATGCACATAGGGAAGGAATTATCAATATGTTGAACAGTGCCGATCCGACAATTGTTCCAACACCGATCTCAAATTTTGAGAACAGTATAACACTGAACAACGCAATCAACAGCTCTGGCATGGAGCTGGATATCGCATCAAATGTTGCTCCCTTTGCCGATCTTGATATACCCATATAGTCTCCCATAAACGATGATGCCGTAGCAAAATGTTCTCCCGCATAGTAAATCACCAACGAGGATACGAGAATTCCGATAGCGCTTAAAATTATCATGAAAGTCACAATAAAATCTTGTATTTTTTTATATTTTATAAATGTTCTTTTTATTTCATATTTTTATATACACACGAGAATTTTGTATAAAGGGGTGAAATTATGCAAGTTGTGTTTTTTGTCGAGAAAGAAAATCTAAACAAGGTAAAAGATTTAGTAGGTAAAGGTCCCAATTCTTTGGACAAGAAATTGGTCACGATAATAAGTAAAAAGAATTTTGGACTGGATAGTGGAAGTTATTTGGTTTTTGATGCTAATTCTGGTGCGGCTGAGAAATTGGTCAGAGAGGTTCTTGAAGGATATGCAACAGTTGTTGAAGATATTTCGGAAATATTGAAGAAAGTCGAAGAAATGAAAGAGACTAAGCTGAATGGAAAATACATTGTTTTTTCGGTGGATGATGATAAACTGGAAAAGGTTAGAAATATTGTGGGTATAGGAGAGAATTCTTTGGTTAAACAGAGCATAACAATCAGGGATAATAAATCGCTTGGATTGGAGACCGATGGATATTACATTATGATAGATGGATCCGAGGAAGCGTGCGAAGAGGCTCAGGAAAGACTGAAAGATGTTGCAAAGGAGTTGGAAGGAGACGAGAAGCAAAAGGTAATAGACAAGATGAAGGAAATGGAAGAATCTGCAATGGAAGGCTTCGGTGGAATTTTCGGTTGATTGATTTCTTCCTTTTTTTCTTAGTTTTTAAATTTTTTAAAGTTCAATCAAAATATTAAAAAAGTCAAAAAGTAATAGCTTTTACGTAATGCGCCAGTGGTCTAGTGGCAGGATCCGAGCTTCCCAAGGAACCCTTTACTCGGCGTAAAGATACTTGAAACAGAAAGTTTCAATTTTTGGAGGGAAGACGGAAATAGCTCGTGACCCGGGTTCAAAAGAGACCCTTTTCTTTAAAAAGAAAAGGTCCTCTATCCCCAAAAGAAACATTTTTTGGGCAAACCTTTGGTTTGCCATGACATTGTTGGGTCTTGCAAACCCAACCAAAAATCAGAGGGGTTGGTAATCCCTTAGGAAGGGGATACTTCCCCTTCCTCGGGTGAGGGTCCCGGCTGGCGCACCAACCTTCATTCTTTACCTTCCCATTCTCTATAGAATCTTTCAAGAAATTGCTCCATAAATTCGTGTCTTTTTTCAGCAATTTCTCTGGCTACATCGGTGTTCATCAAGTCCTTGAGGAGAAGAAGTTTTTCATAGAAGTGGTTTATTGTTGACGTGTCGCCTTTGATGTATTCTTTGTCTGTAACTTTTCTCGACCCAGTTTCAGGGTCATATATCATCCTCTTCATGTATCCCCATATGCGAATGCTCTTGCAATTCCTATTGCTCCCATAGCGTCCAATCTATCTGCATCCTGAACTATTTTCCCTTCAATCGATGTTATCTTATTTTTTTCTTTCGGTCCCTTGTATGACATGTTTCTTATTATCTCTGACACGTGAGTTATCGTTTTGTCATCAACTCCAAGTTTTTCCAACAATTCTCTTGCAACGCTAGGGCCTATATCTGAGTCACCACCATGGAATTTCCAATCCGCTATGTCATGGAGAAGTGCCGCGAGTTGAACGACGAATAAGTCCACGTTTTCTTCTTTTTGGGAGAGTTTCAAAGACATTTTCCACACACGATATGCATGCCACCAGTCGTGACCGGTAGGTTCGTTTTTCAACCTGTTTTTGACATATTCAATTACTTTCTTTATGACATCGTCTTTGAACTTTTCTCCGCTACTCATGAATATTTCATATGAAATTCTCTTAATAAAAAAGATCGATTTCGCAAGAAAATAAACATTTATATAAATATCAGAAAATAATTAAATGTGGTCTCATGATCCTCTTTAGGAAGAATAAGGACAAAAAGAAAGAACTCGAGGAGATAAAAAACACGGTTAAGGGGGAGAATTTGAGTAATGTTCCATTGCCTCCACCACCTCCGCCACAACCATCTCCGCAACCTTCTTCTAATCAACCTCTCGTCCCAAAGCCTCCGGAAAAGAAGATAACCCCGGATATGGCTCCTTTATTCGTCAAAATAGATAGATACAGAGAAGTGCTTAAGAAGTTGCAAGAATTGAAGATGCTTCTCAAGAGAATGACAAGATTAATTTCTCTCTCCTACGAGGTAGATGAGATAAAAGGTGACGTAACTGAGAGAATCAGGGATGCCACATCAAAGATAACTGATACTCTGATATCCTTGGATGAGATATTTGTCAAACCCGAGGAATACAGGCCGGAGAGTCTCTACGAGAGAAAGACTCAGGAATTTGAGGGGCAGATGTTCGACTTACAGGAGGAATTGAGGCATTTGAGAAGAGAACTCTCCAAGAT
>JAGHBM010000003.1 GCA_021160955.1 Candidatus Aenigmatarchaeota archaeon | reverse complement strand
GGTGATCGATCTGTTGAAGAAATACCCACAGCACATACCAGAAGACGCGGAGAAGAGAATTTCAAAAGAATTCCCAAAGGCGTACAAGATCTACAAATACGGAGAATTGTTGGGTGATGTAGAATGAGTGAGGATGTGGACATTTACGAACCATTTTTGGTTTACAACGAGGAATTGTACATAAACAAAGTGAAAGGTTCCAATGAGTTCTATGAAGTTATTAGAAATTTTGCGGAAGATGTTGAAAGATGTATTAACCGTGTCATTGGTCCGAAAATCGAAAAAAAGGACAGGATATTTTTGTTGTACAGTAAGTATGGCAAGTCTGAGATAAGAATTCATGGACACAACGAAGGTATGGTAAGGATAATTCCAGATAGTTTGGAACGTGGAGCTGAAGTAGATTTTTATGTAGTTTCGATGGAAGACGGAACATACCGCAAGATCATAGAGGAAATAGATAAGAAAAGAATTGAATACATGCTCAAGTACGATGGGAAGAGTGACGTTAAAGAGATAGTGGGAGACAATTTGTTGGAATCACTCAAGAAAATCAACATTGATGAGGAAATTGAGAAAAGGCTTCAAGAGGGGCTTGGTGATGAATACAAGAAAATAAAATGGGCGTTGTTGGCTGATGAAGAGAACAATTCCTCAGGTGATGAAGATGAGTGATTCTGATCCTTATTCCCTTTTCATCGTTTGGAGCGATGAGATTAAGTATTCAGATATTGCTCTCAAGAACAACAAAATAGAAGACATTATGAGAGATTTCGTCGAGGATGTTGAGAAAAAATAAAGGAAATCTATTCAAAGAGAGTCTTGAATCAAAAGAAAGAATATTTATGCTTCAGAATAGAAGGCATTTCAAGCTTAGGCTCCACGGAATAGATGTGGCTGAGTTGAATGTGAAATATATTTTATCTAACCAGAGTGGATATGAATCCGCGTGGTTTTCTGTAAGTACCATGGAAGAGGATAGGGTTGAAAAGATTTGCGATGTCCTCAATGTGTCATTCTTTAAACACAATTTAAAATACGGAGAAGAATATTCAATCCACGAAATGGTGGGAGATGAGAATTACGTTGAATCTTTTATGAGGTATGGTATTGATGAGGAGGCAGAGAAGATATTGAGAGAGATGCTTGGAAGCGAGGAATATAAGAAACTCATGTGGAAGACCCTGGTTAAAGAATTTACTCAAAATTTTTAAATTCTTATTTTCTCAATAAATTCTCATGAGACCTGATAAGTACCATTATTATCTTGGTATTGCTAAAGGGGTTTCAGTTAGGTCTCCGTGCCTCAGAAGAAAATTCGGTGCTGTTATAGTCGTCGATGATGCCATTGTTTCGACTGGATACAATGGTCCGGCTCGAGGTGTAATAAATTGTGACGAAGTGGGTTGCGCTAAGGATTTAAAGGGGGTTCCACACTACGAAGGTTACGATGTGTGCCCTGCTGTTCATGCCGAGGAGAATGCAGTTATAAATGCCGCGAGAAATGGTGTGAGAATAAAGGATGGAGACCTATACATTTACGGTGAAACCCCGAATGGTGAACCGACACCTTCTCATCCATGTGACAGGTGCAAGAGGGTTCTCATCAACGCGGGAATAAAAAATGTCATTACGATGGATACTGAGGGAGATATAATAGTCTACGAAGTCGAAAAATGGATAGATGAAGACACGAAGAAATACCTGAAGTTGATTGAGGAGTTGAAGGACGAATGATAATACCTGAAAAGGCTTTGAAGAGGTTCGAAAAAAATGGTTACAGGTTCGTTGGAAAGAACAAACACAGTGCCGTAAAGATATGCCTCTGGACAAAAAACTCTTTGCGTGGTAAAGGCGTTTGTTACAAGCAAAAGTTCTACGGGATACAGAGTCATAGATGCCTTCAGATGACACCTGCATTCCCGTTCTGCAAACATAGATGCCTCTTTTGTTGGAGGGATACCAGTATAAGTTATCCAAATTGGAAAGGTCCCTATGATGAACCTGAGGAAATCATAGAGGAATCAATAAAGGCACAGAGAGAATTGCTGTCCGGTTTCAAGGGAAACCCAAACGTGGACAAAAAGAAATGGAAGGAAGCACAGGATCCCAATCAAGTTGCGATTTCTCTTGCCGGAGAACCCACCGAATACCCTAAGATATCGGAGTTGATCGATGCTTTCAAAGAAAGGGGATTTTCGGTGTTCTTGGTGAGTAACGGGACGAATCCACACGTGATTGAAAATTTGTCCGAACCGACCAACCTTTATATAACACTCCCGGCACCCAACAAAGAGGTGTATCTAAAAACGACCAACCCCGTCGTTGATTCTTGGGATAACATAATGAAATCCCTTAGCCTTTTGAAGAACTTCTCTTGCAAGACTGTGGTGAGGCTGACTCTCGTAAAGGGATTGAATTTTGTAGATCCCGAAGGATACGCCAAAATAGTAGAAAAATACAGACCGGACTTTCTCGAAGTGAAGAGTTTCATGAGTGTTGGATACTCAAGGGCGAGGTTGCCCTATACTTCTATGCCACTTCACAATGAGATACAAGAGTTCGCGGAGAGAATAGAAGAAGTTTCTTCCTACAGGATAATCAACGAAAGCAAACCCAGTAGGATAGTGTTGTTGAGCAGCAAATGAGTTTTTAAATAATTTTGAGAATAATCTTTTCTTATGAGATGGCCTACGATTGTTTTGTTTGCGATTATCTTAGTTGTAACTTCATCTTCGGCTCTCTCAACTTACATCAGTATGACTACTACAATTTCTTCCCAATTTATAAACAACAATACGATTTTACTCTTAATTAAGGTTGATCAAAACGGGGATGAGTCCGCCTACCAAGTCAGTATATTGCCGATCATTCCAAGAGGATTTTCTTATTCAGGATCAATTTTCACGGACCGTCTCGATCCAACAAAATCTCTGTCCGGTAATTTCACATTAAAGATACCTGAAAATTCTTTACCGGGAACCTATCCCATAGTTATAAAGACCATATACCACGATGCCAACATGTATCCGTTCTCGACGGTCTCGCCTTATCTTTTGTCGTACGGCAGACAAACTGCTTCTGACATCTATGGAATGATCTCTGATCTCGAGATACCAAAAGATGGCGGAGGAAAACTACATCTGACTGTTAGGAATATAGGTGACACTACTCATCGGCTCAAAATAAAACTCTACCTGCCGAATGAATTGAAATGTGACGCAGAAGAGAGAACTGTTGACGTTGGTTCCAGAGAGGAAGAGAAATTATCTTTCGATGTCTCTTCCTTTGGTGCCCTTCCAGGAAGTACCTATTTGGTTTTGGCATCTATAGAGTATGAGGACTCCGAATATCACTCTTCCTTTGCCCGGGGATTAATTAAAGTCGTTGAAAGGAAGGAAGACAAAAGAATTTTGTGGGTTTCCGGTTTAATTTTTGTTGTATTACTGTTGGTTTTTGTCTATTTCAGAGGTAGGTTGAATGAAAAGAAGTAAGGTGAGTGTTGTAATTCCGACGTTGAATGAAGAGAAAAATCTACCGATTGTTCTGAAGGATCTGAAGAAACTTGGAATAGTTGATGAGATAATAGTCGTTGACGGATATTCAAAGGATAAGACGGTTGAGGTGGCGAAGAAGTTCGGATGCAAGGTTCTCTACGACAACAAGGGAAAAGGCTCAGCTCTGAGACTCGGTATGAAAAAAGCCACTGGAGACATAGTAATAAGCATGGATGCGGATTGTTCAATGATAGCAAAAGAAATAATTCTACTGAAGGCCGGTATAGAGGCCGGATATGATATATGCATGGGTTCGAGGTTCATCCAGGGTGGCGGAACAGAAGACATGCCCCTCTTCAGGAAGTTTGGAAACAAGGTCTTCGTATTCCTCGTCAATTTGTTTTGGGGAATGAGATACTCTGATCTGTGCTACGGTTACAGAGCATTTAGGAAATCTATAATAGATAAGTTGGATCTGAAAAGGGATGGCTTTGGTATAGAAACGGAGATATCTATAAAGGCTGCTAAGAAGAAGCTTAGAGTTCTGGAAGTCCCGAGCTTTGAGAAGTCAAGAAAGTTTGGTAAAGGAAACCTGAGGTCTTTTAGGGATGGTTGGAACATATTGATGACAATATTCTCGGAGTTGTTCAAAAGATGACTCAAAAAGTGAGAATAGTTCTACCAACTTACAACGAGAGAGAAAACTTGGGTATTCTGATACCCAGGATCTTTGAAGTTTTCGATGAGAACAACATCCATGGTGATATTTTGGTAGTTGATGATAACTCACCAGATGGAACGGCTGATCTTGTTGAAAGCATTTCCAATTATTACCCCATCAGGCTCTTGAAAAGGGATAAAAAGATGGGACTTGGATCTGCCTATATTGATGGATTTGAAAAATCGATCGAAGATGGTGTCGACATAATCTTCGAGATGGATTCTGATCTTTCTCATGATCCTAAGTACATACCGGAGTTCGTTAAAAAAATAAACGATGGATTTGATGTTGTCATCGGTGTAAGAGAAAAAGTAGTTGGTTGGAGTCTATATAGAAAACTCATCTCATGGGGAGGAAATTTCATAGGGAGAAATCTGGCCGGAATAAAAATAGATGATCTGACAACAGGATACAGAGCATATCGAAAAAAAGTTTTGGAGTCGATAGATCTCAAAAAAATAAAGTCCAGAGGATATGCTTTTCAATTGGAAATGCTTGCCAGGGCATATTCAGAAGGATTTAATATCGGTTACGTTCCAATAATATTCTATGACAGAAAGAAAGGAAAGAGTAAACTATCCAGATGGAGTATGTTGGAATTTTTCACGGTTGCCTTTAAAATAAGGATGGGGTTGTTGAATGATTGAGATTTTGAAACTTGGCTCAAGGGTCTTGAAGTCGAACTTTATGAGACTACCCGAACCATACAAAATTACATTTGCCATTACGTACCTCTGCAACTCGAGGTGCAAGACTTGTGGAATCTGGAAAAGAAAACCGAAGAACGAGTTGACGACTGAAGAGATAAAGAAAATATTCCAAAATATTGATCCTTCTTGGGTGAACCTGACTGGGGGCGAACCTTTTCTCCGCAGCGATCTCGTTGAGATAGCGGAATTCATAAGGGAAAACACCGATACCTACCTCTTGAACCTTACAACCAACGGATTGCTTGGAGACAGGGTTTTTAGAATGGCAAAGAAGATAGCAGACCTCAACTTCCCAAAATTCGTTCTGGTTGTCAGTCTCGATGGACCAAGGAAAATTCACGATTACATAAGAGGAGTCAAAGGGAATTGGTACAAGTCCGTTCGTCTTTACAAAAAACTTCGTGATCTCTCCAAGAAGAGGCCGGGATTTCAAACTTTCTTCGGTTACACAATCTCTCAGTACAATCTTGGAAAGATAGAAGATACGATCAAGGAAGTCGATGATGAGATAGGAAATGTGTCAATAGATAATTTTCATTTCAACATATTCCACGTGTCTTCCCTGTATTATGGCAATCGAGGTGAATACGTCGGGGATTTAAAGCAGAAAATTCTCAGGGATGTTGATTTTGTCCTCAAAAATAAAGGTGGGTTTGGACCAATACCATTTTTGGAGAGAAAGTATTTGAAGCTAATAAAAGGATACTATGAAACCGGCAAGAGTCCGATCCCTTGCAAGGCATTAACTTCCTCTTGTTTCATCGATCCATGGGGAAACGTTTTTCCTTGCACCCACTGGGAAAGGAAGCTCGGAAGCCTTAGAGAGAACGGTTATGATCTCAAAGAGATATGGAAATCCAAATTATCTGAAAAAACACGAGAGCTTATAAAACAAAACAAATGTCCGGGGTGCTGGACTCCATGCGAGGCCTATCAAACAATCATAGGAAACGTTCTAAGAAAATGAAAAAAATTCCAACCAAGAATTTTGTAAAAAAACTAAAAAAAGTGAAACCTGAATTTTGGTTAGTTCTCATACTGATATTTGCTCTCTCAATCAGATTGTATTTCTTCGTCGGTATAGGATTTAATGACGATTCGTATTACTTGGAGTTTGCGTCCCATATGTACAAGGATGAGAAATTCGTACCTCCTTCATCGGTGAGCTGGGGAACAAGAATAGGTGTTTATTATCCTGTTGTGTTGTTTTGGAAGTTATTTGGAATAAATGAACTGTCAACATCCATGTATTTCATACTTTCTTCTCTTGGCAGTATTGTGGTAATATACTTCATGGGGAAAGAGTTGTTTGACCCTTCTGCTGGGTTGATAGCGGCATTTTTACTGTCAATTTTTCCTATGAACATAGTATATGCGAGTCAGGTAGGACCAGATATACCTTTTCAATTTTTTTCTGCTACAACGATTCTATTATTAATAAAGTCCGAGAAATATCAAAGATACATCTATCCATTTTTAAGTGGCTTGTTTTTGGGATTGGCGTATTTAGTTAAGTCTACCGCAGTACTTTTGTTGCCAATTTTTCTTTTTTTGATACTCATATTTTTCTTGTCCAGTGGTTCAAAATTTAGGAAGCATTTCACTAAGAGAAGGATATTCACATATTTTTTGATTTTTTTGGGATTTTCTTTGGTGTTCAGTGTATACGTTTTACACCTTTATACTTTAAGCGGTCAATGGTTTTATGGAGAAAAGGTGAGATCATATTCCTTTACCCATGACAAGAACAGTAATTCCGATTTTATGTGGTATCCAAATGTCATGTTCAACCATCAGGAATCCTATTTCAAGTGGATACATGATGTTCCGATGTTCGGCTTCTTTTATTATTTCGTTGTATTGGCATCTGCTTATCTCTTGTACGAGAGAGATTTGAATTCTATATTTTTGTTTCTCTGGTTCATTTTTCTATTTTCCTTTTTTGAGTATGGACTTCAATTCTACTGCACAAAAATAATGAGTTACTGTTTGTATTCAAGGCATCCAAGATTCTTAACGATATTCACGATTCCATCTGTTCTTCTCATTTCTAGGTTTCTAACGTACAACAATGAAAGATGGAGGAAATACCTTTTAGTTACATCCATCTTGTTTTTGGTCTTTACATCACTTTATTACACGTATCAGAGTCACACCTTTCTTAGGAACGGTATGGGAACATTGAGAGAATCTGCGTATTTTCTCGAAAAGATGCCACTTAAGACCATCTACATACCAGACGGATGGGATATTTCCAAATTAAAGTTCTATTTCAGATACAATGAAACATACATACAGAATCTTAAAATATACGAGTGTGGCTTCATAAACTGTTCCGATCCTTATTACAACAACGGTTCTTTCATTCATGATTCCTATGTCATCACGTGGTTGGATCCTTACACTTGGATAAATCGACATCAGTATCCTGATTTTATGAAGAACCCACCCGAGAATTGGAAATTATTGAAAGAAATAAATTTGAAGAATTATGGTATATTTGCAAAATATAAGACAAGAGTATACTATGTGAAGTAGTTATGAAAAGGAAGAAATATGATGTACACAAAATATTAAAGAGTCCTACATTTCTCTTAGTGTTGATAATGTTGTTTGCTCTTTTTCTTCAGGCTAATTTCTTCATAGGATACACTGCACACCCAAGCGATGAAGGAATGTACATACGTGATAGCTATATGATGTATGAGGGAACTTTCATAGAGAATCTGCCCCATTTTTACAAGTCGTTGCCTTCCAATGGATTACATGATCCGTCTGAGGCATTTTTGTTTAGGCCCGCCTTTTTGTTTCCAATGTCTCTATTCTGGTATGTATTTGGTATCAACGATTTTTCTACGGTCCTTTGGGTAATCTTATGTTTTCAGGGAATAATAATAGTCAGTTATTTTCTCGGAAACATCTTATTTAACAAATATGTCGGATTGCTCTCGGCTTTTTTAATATCCATATTACCTCTTGATCTTTTGTATTCCACCAGGGTTTCTATAGATATACCATTAACATTTTTTATGGGTTTATCATTTCTTTTGTTCTTAATGGGAGAAAAACGGATGGAAAGTGGTAAACTCAATGGAAGGGGAGTTGAAAAATATTATGTACTCTCTGGGTTGGTATTGGGTCTGGCATATCTAACCAAGATAACCGCAATTACCCTATTCGGTGTAGTCATAGTGTATCTTTTATACAAGAGAAAAATTCACAAATATCATGTGTTGTTTTTTGGTTCATTTCTAGTAATATTTCTATTAGAGGGTCTATTTTACCAATCGGTTACTGGTCATTTCTTTTTGAGAGAGGTAGTGGATCATGGCATGATTAAATCAAAACATATCTATGAACCTTCTCAGGATATAACTATTTCAAATTTTTTGAAGCTTCGTTACAATGAAAGTTCTCCTCTTTTTTATACGAAGTATATTTTGGGTTATCCAATTCCTGTAGAATATTTTTATCCAAGGATCTGGATCTATTATTCTTTTGTTCTACTTTCCATCCTATATTTTGTGATATTCAGGGATAGAAATGTAGACGTGTTGTTGATTTGGTTATTAGTTTTGTTTTTGTGGCTTGAATTTGGTTTTAATTCTGTCACAGTAGATGGTTCACATGTATTGAATTACTGGGTATTACAAAAGCATGACCGATACATGATGATAATAACCATACCGTCTGCTTTGATATTGAGCTATTTTTTATTTTCTCTGAAGAAGTTCTTGGGAGGAAAGATTTTCCCTTTTGTTATAATTCTGGTTATTGCTCTAACATCGATCCATTACGTTAGTTTGAGTGCCAACGAATTAAAGGACGTAACCAGTGATATTAAAGATGCATACATTTTTTTAGGCAATTATCCTAAGAAGCCGATTTATTGCGATACTATTTGCGTAGAATTTTTGAAGTATTACCATGGATTTGATGACTCAACAAAAATATTTGTTATACCCAAAGAATATCATAAGTTGAAAAATATAAGAGATTCGTATGCGATAGTTGGAGGTTCCAGAACTGTTGGGATATGCTGCATAGAGGATATGCAACCCAAGAAAATACCAGAGAGCTGGAGACTTCTCTACGAGGATGATAAAGATATAACCAGTTACAGAGGATCCCATATGAAAATATACTATATTCCCTAAAACCATAGTGTGGTTAAATGTTCTCTGTGGTCTTGCCTGTCTACAATGAAGAAAAGAATCTGAAAAAGAACGTAAAGGTACTCATGGATCGGTTAGAGCGACTTGGTATTGATTATGAAATAATAATTGCTGAGGATGGAAGCACCGATAGAACTTACGAGATAGGATTGGAATTGAGCAAGAAATATGACAATGTGAGATTTTTTCACCATCCACATAGGTTGGGTCGAGGGCGTGCACTCAAAATAGCATTTCGTAGAGCTGAAGGTAACTACGTGGCATACATGGATATAGATCTCGCGACGAGTTTAGAATCCTTAAGAGATTTGATCAACTACCTCAAAAATTACGATGTTGTGACCGGTTCCCGTTACATGAAAAAAAGCATGGCCAACAGGACATTGAAGAGAAGGCTTTTAAGCTCTGTCTATAATCTCTTGGTGAGGTTCGTACTCAATTCTAAGGTTCACGATCATCAATGTGGTTTCAAAGGATTCAAGAGGGATGTCGTACTCAGGCTCAACAAGTTGTCCAAATTCAACCACTGGTTCTGGGACACAGAGATATTGGTCTTGGCACAAAGGTGTGGCTATCGTGTCAAGGAGTTTCCCGTGGAATGGAAAGAGAGTGAAGAAACCAAAGTGAACACTTTAAGAGATGCTTTAAATATGTTTCTGAATCTAATAATTTTGAGAATGAGAATTTTTAAGAATAGAAATCTATTTGAGTTGTGTTGAGTGATTTTTATGGGAGGTAGAATGATTTTAGGAATATGGGATGGACACGATGCTGGTGCTGCAATTGTGGAAGACAACAAGATAAGAGTTGCCATCAACGAAGAAAGGGTAACTCGTAGGAAGCTGGACGTGGGATTTCCAAGGGAATCTATAAAGGCGTGTCTCGACTATCTCAACATCAAACCCGAGGACATAGATATAGTTGCGGCGTGCACCTCCGATTTTTCTAAAACTCTCACAAGAATTTTTCCTTCCATGAAGGACAAGTACTATCTTCTGAGGAGAAGAAAAATATATCCAAGGTTTGCCCAGTGGAGAAAGGACTTGAAATACAAGCTCACTGAATTTGGTCCGAGTTATCCAACCAGAAAGATCAGCGAGTGGTTGCTTAGAAAAGAACTTAAAAAAATGGGTTTCAAAGATTTCGAGCTGAAAATCGTGGATCATCATTTGGCACACGCGGCAGGTGCGGGATACTGCTCCGGCATGAAGAAGTCCCTCGTCATCACGGTAGATGGCGTTGGCGATGGTTTGTCTGGAAGTGTGAACATATTTGATCATGGAGAAATTGAAAGGATTTCGTCCATATCATCGAGACATTCCCTCGGAATATTTTTTGAGCATGTCACTAATTTAATGGGCATGAGGGAGCTCGAGGACGAAGGAAAAGTTATGGCTCTCTCTGATTTCGCTTATTCCATCCCGGACGAAAAGAATGAAATGCTGGACTTCTTTGAAGTGAGGGGCATGGACTTAAAAGCAAAATACAGTTCCACGAGAATGTGGAAGGAGTTGAAAAAAATTCTTTGGCACACTCCTCCCGAGGAGTTTGCTTGGATGGCTCAGGAGACTCTCAAGAGAAAACTCATAGAGTTGTTCAAAAACTCGATAAAAGAAACCGGTCTTCACGACGTTGCATGGTCAGGCGGTGTGGCATCAAACATAAAGGCCAACATGGAAATAAGACATCTTCCAGAAGTTGACAAGTGGTTCGTATTTCCTCACATGGGCGACGGTGGATTGGCTCTTGGGGCTGCTCTGTATTTGAATTATGAGAAATTTGGGTTATGGAAGTATAACTTCAAAGATGTTTACTTTGGTCCAGATTATTCTGAAAATGAAATAGAGAGTGTCCTCAAAAGACACAAGGATAAGCTTGTTTACGAGTATGATAAGAACATACATAGGCGGGTTGGTGACTTGGTGTCCAGTGGTGAGATAGTATTCCTCTACCAAGGAAGGATGGAGTTCGGTCCACGTGCCCTTGGAAATAGGAGTATTCTCGCTCCGGCAGATTCGTTGAAAGCCAAAGATGACCTGAATTTGAAGATAAAGAGAAGGGTTTGGTATCAACCATTTTGCCCAAGTGTACTTGCGGAGGAGGTAAAGAAATTATTCTCCGATTTTGACTACATAGAAAGGTTCATGACCATGGGCTTTATGGTAAAGGAAAGAATGAGGAAGAAAATGGCAGCGGTCATAAACGTTGACGGTTCGGCAAGACCACAGATGCTTACCGATGAGAACCCCAGGTACAGAAAGATACTGGAGAGGATAAAGAAGAATACGGGAGTAGGTGCCGTCCTCAACACGAGTTTGAATTTGCATGGTTATCCTATCGTGAACACTCCTGAAGACGTGGTCAATGTGATGCTTAAGACTGGAAACAAATATCTCGCGGCTGAGAATTTCTTTGTTCAGTTGAAGTGATTTAAATGTCCGGAGGCAAAAAAGTTGAAAAAATTCTATCACTCATCCCAATAGCTCTGATTGTTCTCTTTCTCCACATATTTACGAATTACGTAACATCAACGTACACAAAAGCTGTCATACAGAACAACTTGATGTGGATTACACCGATATTCTTTAGCGTGACTCTCGGATTAATTATCTTGTCCTTTGCCTTCAGTCTCAAACACATTGGAAAGCTGTTCAATGGGATTGACAAGAGAATTTGGGTAATCTTGGTTTTGATTTTTGTCTTAGGATTCTATTTCAGGACGTTCGTTGCCCCGCATACCCACAGGCTCTACTACGATGAAGATATATACCTTAACATAGCCCAGAACATCAAAAATGAAGGAAGAGCGATTTTGTGTAATTACGGTACAACTGAAAAATGTGTGGAAGGAATTTACAACAAGCAACCAAATGGTTATCCGTTCTTGATCAGTTTGTTGTTCCTTTTAACAGGAGTGAACGAAGTTGTAGCATCTTATTTTACCTCTTTTCTTTCGTCCCTTACGATCGTGTTCGTATTTTTCGTTTCATATTTATTGACCAAGGACAACAGGATCTCTCTGTTCTCGTCGCTGATCTTTTCTCTGATACCGATAAATATAAGATGGGCACCGACGACGTCCGCCGGTTCGGTCTTCGTGCTGTTCACAGCACTGACCTTTTTTGGTTTTTTGGCGTACTTTAAAATTAGAAAATATCCATTGCTCTTGTTTTCTTTTTCTTCACTTGCGTATGCCATTCAGATCAGACCAGAGGGAACTCTCTTGATTTTGTTGGTCGGTTTGATGTTCATCTTATTTGACAAAAAATTATTTACTGAGCTCAACAACAAGAAGTTTTTAGTTGTTTTGGTTTTGTTTTCTGTTTTAATTGCTCCTCATTTGTTGCATCTTGAAACTGTCAAGTCAGAAAGTTGGGGGGCAAGTGGCAACAAGCTCGGGTTGAATTACATTCACAAAAATCTCAAAGACAATGGGATGTTCTTCTTTGAAAACACAAGATTTCCCGTAGTTTTCACGATTTTGTCATTGCTCGGTCTGTATCCGTTCAAAAGGTATTGGAAAGAAAAAAGTTTTCTGGTTGTATGGTTCTTAACTTTCTTTGGTTTGTATTTACTATTTTATGCGGGAAGCTTCAATTACGGTGTCGATGTTAGGTTTTCTCTAAACCTATATATACCCATATCAATTCTTGGTGCAATGGGATGCCTCTTGATATATGAGTTTTTAGACGATCGTTTTGGTAATAAAATAATTTCAATCTCTATTCCAATCGTCATAGTGTTGCTGGCATTTTCTCAGTTCGTTCCCTTTGTCTCTGAAGTTGGTCAGAAGGCCTGGGATGCCAGATTGGCTCATGATTTCATAGTGGAGAGATTGGATAATCTTGACAAGGATTGCTGGATATTCACCCACGTCCCGAGTGTAGTTCTCGTGAACGGAAGGAATTCTCTCCAGGCTTGGTATGCACAGAATCCAAAAATTGTTAACAAACTATTTTCAGAGAGCAATTGCGTGATGTTTTACGAGGAGTATTGGTGTAACGCCGAGCCATGGAAATCCGGACCATGTAAATACTTCCACGACAACTTCGAATTAATACCATATGATTCAGTTTCAAAGAACGGGAAGACTTTCACATTGTACTACATGAAGAGGAAGTAGTCGTATGAAGAAAACAATTATCACTTCGCTGCTTGGAGTTGCTCTCTTCGTTTTAGTCCTCTATCTCTTTGGCATTGAAAAAATATTTTCTCTCTTGCTGAAGACGAACATTTCATTTTTCATCTTCGCTTCAATATCTTATCTTGTTGCCGAGATACTTGCCGCACTGAAGCTTAGATTCATATCAAATCTTAAGTTCAAGGAGATATTCTTTTCTCATGTTGGTGGAATGTTTCTCGGGCAGTTGACTCCGGGAAAAGCTGGATATTTTTACACTTCATATTCTCTTGCGAAGAAAGAATCCGTGAGTATCAGCGGAAAAGTCGGACAAGTTTCACTGGTAATGGCTCTGATGATGCTCTCCAAGATTTTTTTGATCACAGCATCCCTCATATACTTTTCATTTTTGTTTTCCATACCAAATTACTTTTTGTTGTCTTTCTTGATGCCTGTTTTGATAGTTTCGTTGGTTTTTATTGTTCTGTATTCAAAAAGTTCTAAACGGGCATTCTTGAGGATTCCTCTCTTGAGGAAAGGTGTCAAATACATAGAGCTGATGCAGAAAGCTGTGAGAGAAGTCTCGTTTAAAAACGCGGTACTAATGATACTCTTGGATGTCATTGGGTGGACCTTTTGGGGGATGACTTACTATTTTTTGATACACTCCATTGGATTAAATTTACCATATCTAACTTGCCTGTTCTTACAGCCGCTTCTCTCGGCAATCCTGTTCATACCGATCTCTCCCAATGCCCTGGGACTCGGTGAGTCCGGCGGTGCCTTGATTTTCAGTTTGTTGGGACTTTCTCCTGGCGATGGCGTAGCTTTTTTAATTTTATCGAGGATTGTTACACTTTTTGTGGATTCTGTTGGAATCTTGGATTTAAGAACCGTCAAAATTCCGAAGAAATACAAAATTTTTAATTCTTGAATGATCACTTCTTGATCTTTTTAATTTTCTTTCCACGCTCTTGAGGGATTACCCTTATTCTTGGTTTTTCAAAATTCCTTTCCAATTCTTCCCCTTCAAAGTACTCGTGTAAGAACAAAGCCAATGCTGCGACTTCGCTGTGTGGTTGATTGGTTATTGCAATGTTGTAGTCTACCATATCATATACCTCTCCAGGAACCTTTTCCCCACCAACGATAATCATCAAATCTTTTCCATTCGATTTTTTTCTCACGTCTTCGATTTTTTCCTGCACAGGTATACCGTACATAGTCAGATGTATTTTGATGCCATTGAAGTTGTTAATCACCCTTCTCCAATTCTTTTCATACTCTACCTCGAACGGACCACCCCATTCTTCTGTTATCTTCTTCACACTTTCCATCATCTTTTGGTCCTTCTCTCCAGAATAAATAATTCCATCGGCTCCGAAGGCTCTGGCAACCAACCCCACGTGGGTAGATATTCTCGAGTCTCTTCCAAGTCTGTGTCCCAATCTTAGAACTACGATCATGTTTAGTTTTTGTTCTATGTTTTTAATAAAATTTGTAAATGAACAATACAACCGCAATCAAACTAACCAACGAGCCATATGCAAATGTTATTGATGGATTTATTTGCCAGAGAATTCCCGCCAACATACTGGCTGGTAGTGATGCTATGCCGATGGTCGTGTGAAATGTTCCCAATGCAGTTGCCCTAAATTTCTCTGAAGAAATATCCGATACAAATGCCCTCTGGTTTCCATCTATCATTGCATAAGTTATTCCATAAAAAGCGAACAAGACCATAAACATTGGTAGGGAATTCGAAAATATGAACCCAAGTGAAGTCAAGGAAAACAACAAGTATCCCAGCGCAATGATTTTTTCCCTTCCAATTCTGTCTGAGAGCGCTCCAAAAGGTTCCGATAAACCTGCATAGAATACGTTGAACAAAGCATACAACAAGATCGGTATCCCTATCGAGTATCTCCCGGTGAAATATTCCTGTGCTCTAAGTATGAAAAACATGTAACTGAAGTTCGCCAGATAAAATACGAAGGATATCAACAAAAAGAATTTCAAGTCTCTTGGTAAATTCTTTAAACTTACTCTGAGTGTGATGTTTTGTTGCTTCTTCTTTTTTTCCTTCACGAAATACAACGGGATCAAAGATGTTAATGCTATCATCGAAGCGATGAGGATTATTGTTCTGAAGTCAAACTTCAAGAACCAGAAGAGAAAGAATACGATCAACGAACCGACGATTGCGCCCAGGGTGTCCAAAGCCCTGTGAATTCCAAATCCCTTTCCCTTGCTTTTGGGCATAGACTCTGATATGATGGCATCTCTCGGTGCAGTTCTCAGCCCCTTTCCAATTCTCTCAGAGCTTGCAAACAAAAGTACATGTTCCCAAGTTCTCGAAAATACCAACATGAATTTGAATACTGAAGATAGTGTATATCCAGAAGAGATGAATGTTTTTCTTTTGCCCGTCTTGTCTGACCAATAACCGCAGAAAACCTTCAGCACGTTGGATATACTGTCTCTCAATCCACCTATCAATCCAACTGCTATGCTACCGCCACCCAATGCAGTTATGAACATGGGAAGGATTGGCATTATCATCTCGCTGCTCATATCGTTCAAGAAGCTAACCAAACCGAGAATCAATACATTCAAACTGATTCCAAAAAAATATTTTTTGTTCATATCAAAAATAGTTTAAAGGTTGCTTTTTATAAAATTTTTTCAAACAATTGATTATGGTCTATTTGCTGGAGGGAGCTCTTCTCGTCGAGGAAGAAAAATTCCTTAAGAAAAAAGAGTTGAGAGTAATGAGAACTTTTTTAATGGAACCTGAAGAAGGTTGGGAAGGATATCTAATGATAATTTTTCTCGCTCCGATGACTGGAAAACCATTGAAGATAAATTAAACCTATGGGAAGAGGTGAGAATCCTCACACCTTTCGTCTATTTCTTCTCAAAAGGTAGGCTTCTTGATGTGTTTATTTTCAAAGATGAAAAATTTTCATCTGCTCCCATGGGAGAGTTTGAAGGTTCGAGAATGAGCTATGGAATCATCACTCCCATACTGTCCGTAGAAAAGATATACACGGAGATAATCACCTATGAAATTTTGAGCGAGCCGAATGATGACAAGTGATAAAATTCAAGAAATAAAAATTGGTAGCCCCGCCAGGATCTCCGCGCGGAACCGCTATCCGTCTGACCCCTCCCTTAAATTTTGGTTGGGTTGTCCACATTGGTCCAGACTATGGGACCCAACCAATATCATGGCAAACTTTCAGTTTGCCCAAAATTACAAAGGGAGGATATGTCCATAAGGAGGGAAATGTGTTCCCTCCGTAGGGGTTCGAACCTGGGTCACCGGGTTTCTTCTTTCATTGCAAAGCTCAATGCTTTGGTTTTAAAACCAAAGCCCGGCATCCTTGGCCATTGCCTAGGCCTTTCCTATTTCACAAAATTCGTGGAAGTTTCTTTTCCACGAGTGCTTTTCTTTGTGAAAGAAAAGGCCTCCTAGACTACGGGGCTATTTTTTATAATTTTTTGTTGGTGTCTTTTTATTCATTGCCAAATTGCCTTCATCTAAGTTTTGATGAAACTTTTTTAAAAGTTTCCTACGGTTACGGGGCTATTTTTATCAAAACTTTTTTGTTACTTTTGTTTTTTTAATAGTTTTATGTTTTTGTTTTGCTGTTTGTTATTTTATTACTTTACTTTAAATTTATTTAAAAAACTATTAATTATTGTTATGTGATGTTTATGGTCCCTGGGGATAAGATTTGAGGTGAATCACGTGAAAATATTGTGTCTTCATTCAAATTATATAAAAGTTGAACCAGCGAAGAAGGCAGTGAAGAATGCCGATGAGATAAAGAAAAAATTACTGGAAAGCAAAGAAGCGTTGGTGATCTTCACAGCCGTAGAAGAATCGGATGAAAAAAATCCCAAAGAGGTTCTCAAAGGGGTCGTTAAAGAAATTGTCGACGTCTTCGATCAAGTCAAGGCAAAAGAAATAGTCATATATCCCTATGTTCACCTAACTAAGAATCCGAGTTCTCCTACGTTTGCCAAGAAAGTTCTTGATGAAATAGTTGATGAGTTGAGCAAAGAATATGCCGTTAAAAAAGCCCCCTTCGGATGGTACAAATCATTTGAAATATCGGTTAAAGGTCATCCTCTCGCAGAGCTTAGTCGAGAAATAAAGGGAGAAGGAGAGAAGATTCCTGAAGCACTCCAGAAGGAGAAAAAACTAAAATCTGAATGGATGGTTCTCGAACCAGACGGAAAGGAGAACTTCCTCAAAGTTGATGATGGAAATATATCTGGATTCGATTTTTCCAAATATCCGAGATTTGAAAAGTTGGTCAAATACGAGATTTCCAAGAACAGAATTGTGGATAAAGAGCCACCACACATAAAACTTATGAGAAAGATGGAAATAGCAGATTACGAGAATGCGAGCGATCCTGGAAACTTTAAGTTTTTCCCCAAAGGACGTCTGATAAAATCACTGATAGAGGATTGGGTCACAACCAATATGGTAAAAAGTGGTGCAATGGAAGTTGAAACACCAATAATGTATGATTATGAACATCCCGCGCTGAAGAATTATCTCAACAGGTTTCCCGCACGTCAGTACACCATAAAAACTCCGAACAAAAAAGTATTTTTGAGGTTTGCGGCATGCTTTGGTCAATTTTTAATTCTTCACAATGCAAACATATCCTACAGAAATCTCCCAATGAGCCTTTACGAATTGACAAAATACAGTTTTCGAGTTGAGCAAAGAGGAGAGCTCGCTGGTTTGAGAAGGTTGAGAACTTTCACGATGCCCGACTGCCATGCCATTTGTAAAGATATCGATCAGGCAAAGGAAGAGATGCTAAGAAGATTTGACATTGCCAAAAAAATACAGGATGGTCTCAATCTCACCAATGATCTTGAGTTGGCCATTCGAGTCGTCAAGGATTTCTATGAGGAAAACAAAGACTTCGTAAAGGAGTTGGTCAGGAAATGGGGTAGACCCGCGTTGATAGAGCTATGGGAGGAGAAATTCTTCTATTTTGTTTTGAAGTATGAGTGGAATTTTGTCGATGCATTGGACAAAGCCGCTTGTTTGACCACAGATCAGATAGATGTGGAGAACAGCAAGAGATACGATATAAAATTTACAGACAAGGACAACAAGGAGAAATACCCCTTGATTCTTCATCTATCCCCCTCCGGAGCAATTGAAAGGGTGATGTACGCATTGCTCGAAAAGGCTTACATGGAATCTCAAGATAAGAAAAATCCAACGTTTCCACTGTGGCTCTCCCCCACGCAAGTTAGATTTTGTCCCGTCAATGATTCTTTCATAGATTATTGCGAGAAACTCGTTGATGTACTTGAAAAAGAGAACATACGCGCCGATGTGGATGATAGAAGTGAGAGCGTCCAGAGAAAAATAAGAGACGCCGAAGTTGAATGGATACCGTTCATCGTCGTCGTGGGTGAAAAGGAGAAAAAGTCAGGAAAACTCGCGGTGAGATTCCGGGAGACTGGTGAAGTCAAGGAGATGTCTGTAGAAGAGTTGGCAAATTTGATAAAAAACGAAACAAAAGATTATCCCTTCAAACCACTTCCGTTGCCAAGACTCCTATCCAAGAGACCTAAGTTTGTTGGATGATGTAGACCATCAAAAGATGCTTCAAAAACTTTTATAAATTATATTTTTCATTATTCTTTTGTTTTGGTGATATTATGGATCTCTTGATATTTTCAATCGTTATGGCTGTCTTGGCTTTGATATACTCCCTCTTGGTTTCTCTCAAAATATTGAGAATTCCCATTTCAAATAAGAAAGTTCTTGAAATAAATGTCGCCATAAAAGAGGGTGCCAACGCTTACCTCAAGAGTGAGTACAAGATAGTTTCCATCTATGCAATTGTGATGGCCATCGTTCTGTGGCTTTTGATAAGTCCGTGGGTTTCTCTTGCTTTTCTCATCGGTGCGGTTCTCTCGGCATCCGCAGGTTACTTTGGCATGAAAATTGCAACCAATTCAAATGCGAGGACATCTGAAGCTGCTGAAAAAAGTTTGAACAAGGCACTCAGGATTGCATTCTCTTCTGGATCAGTTATGGGAATGTCCGTCGTTGGTCTCGGGTTGCTTGGGTTGGTGTTGGTTTTCCTTTTGCTCAAAAATTTCAACGGGATCAACGGTGCGCTGAACTTCATAGTTGGTTTTGGCTTTGGTGCCTCTTCAATAGCTCTCTTTGCCAGGGTCAGTGGAGGAATTTATACAAAGGGTGCCGATGTTGGTGCCGATCTCGTTGGAAAAGTTGAAGAAGGGATTCCCGAGGATGATCCAAGAAATCCGGGTGTAATAGCAGACCAAGTTGGAGACAACGTTGGCGATGTGGCTGGAATGGGTGCCGACTTGTTCGAATCTTATGTCGGTTCCATAATCTCTGCCATGATACTTGGATACCTCGTTATGGGAATGAATGGTATATACGTTTCTTTGGCAATTGCTGGAATAGGAATTCTCTCCTCACTGATTGGGACGTTTTTCATTCGAACCGGCGAGCAAGTTGAAATAAGAAAACTACTGTGGGCACTGCGAAAGGGAGTCTTTTCTTCCGCCATATTAGTTGTGATATTCACATATCTCTTATCCAGATACTTTCCAAATGGTATGAACATATTCCTGTCCGTGGTCTCAGGTTTAGTTGCTGGTGTGATAATTGGTTATTCCACTGAGTATTTCACTTCTCAAAGTTATGGGCAAACCAAGTTCATTGCCCACTCTTCTTTATCCGGTCCGGGAACGGTGATAATTTCAGGAATCTCTGTCGGCATGTTGTCCACTGTAATACCGGTAATAGTTGTGTCGGCCGCGATACTTTCGTCTTATCATTTCTCAGGTCTGTTTGGTATTGCTCTCGCTGCGATAGGAATGCTATCTACACTTGGAATAACACTTTCCACCGATGCTTATGGACCGGTTGCCGACAACGCCGGTGGTATAGCGGAGATGTCCGGCCTGCCAGAATCCACGAGGGAGAGAACGGACGCCCTCGATGCAATAGGGAACACGACCGCTGCAACGGGAAAGGGATTCGCCATAGGTTCTGCAGCCTTGACCGCACTCGCACTAATATCTGCCTACATCAAATCAATGGGAATGGATACGTCCTCACTCACGGTGGCGAGTCCAATTGTGATCGTGGGTTTGTTTTTGGGTGCAATGCTTCCTTTCTTGTTTTCCTCCATGACCATGAGGGCTGTTGGTCGTACTGCAGAAAAAATAGTTGAAGAAGTCAGAAGACAGTTCAAGGAACTAAAACTTCTCAGTGGCAGGGGTAAGCCCGATTACTCGAGATGTGTTGAAATAAGCACCAATCACGCGCTGAAAGAAATGATTCTACCAGGTCTGTTGGCGATAGCATCTCCCCTTCTCGTCGGATTCTTACTTGGACCTCAGGCACTCGGTGGAATGCTAATCGGTGCAACGGCAAGTGGATTTCTCCTCGCGGTCTTTATGGCAAATGCGGGTGGGGCATGGGATAACGCAAAGAAGTACATAGAAAGTGGAAATCTTGGTGGAAAGGGTAGCGATGCCCACAAGGCAGCCGTGGTTGGTGACACAGTTGGTGATCCATTCAAGGATACTTCTGGACCTTCTTTGAACATCTTGATAAAACTCATGGCGATGATATCACTGGTTTTTGTCCCATTACTTATGGCTCTTTCCTAAAATCTTAAAAGTGTCATGTCTCTTTATACTGTAATTTTTTATTTTATCATCTTCTTCTTCGATCTCATAGAATTTTAGTTCATTCTCAAATGCTTCTTCATATTTTTTCATACCTTTCAATACTTCTTCTGTTTCATTTTCGGGGAGAATACCTTTGCCCAACAAATACTCCTTTGCCGTAAGAATTGTTATTTCTCTCATTTCATCTTCCTTAAATTTTCCGTACAATTTATCTTTTCTATGTTCCATTGTCATTCTGAAAAGTTTATCGAGTGCTACTGTTCCTGCCTTTATCAATTCCCATCCTTTAGATTTCACATCTATTCCAACTTTCTTTCCAACAGACTCTCCGATGAGAGCAGAAGCACCCAAATAAAAAGATACATACCGTTCCAGAGGATCTTTTGCTTCACTGAGATCCCCTGGAGATATCTTGATGATAGAAGAATCCTTTAGCTTTTCCTCCAGTTCTCTTAATCTTTTTTTCATTTCTTCTTCATCAACCATGATAATATAAAAATCAAAAAACTATTTATCTTTAATTTTATTCTCTTTAAAGTCATTTGAACCAGCTGTCCAATCTGCTTTGGGTTCCCTTCGAATCTCTGAGCTTTGCCAGGGTGTTTTCGACCCTCTCCACTGAGAAGTCGTGTTCATCGCACAATATTTTTTTAACTTTTTCTTCATCAGGTTCTTTCCATTTGAGTTCGCAATTCTTTTCTACGGGCGGATTTTCAAAGAATTCCAATATCTCTTCCGGTTTCACGTCAAATTTCCAGTCTTTTTTGATTTCTTCAATAACTTTTTCAACACTCTTTGTCCTTACCAGTTCCAATGCTCTTTTGGGACCAATTCCACTTATTCCTCCGGGATCATAATCGGTTCCCACGAGAATGCCGATCAATATCAGCTTTTTTCTTTCTATTCCAAGGTGTTTCAATAGATCTTCCAATCTTATCATTTCCGGTTTTATTTCTATGTAACTTTCTTTTCCTGGCAACTTTCTCTTTCCAGTTATCGTTATGTTCCTCAAAAGTATTGGTGTTCCAAACAACAGAGAATCATAATCCTGAGATGATGCCGCCCAAACTTTCCCCTCCTTACAAAGAAAAGCTGCTTGGGCTTCCCCTTCGGATGGTGCCTGAATGTATGGTATTCCCATCGCATCCAAGAGATCTTTGGCATCCTTCACTATGTCTTCGTCGACCTTGACACCCTGTTGTGCCCATTTCCTCGCTTCCTCAACATCGCCTCTTTCCAAAGCTTCTTTGTATTTCCTTCTTGCTTCTTCCCTTCTTTCCATTCTCTCGAGATTTGTCTTTTCCTTGAATTGGGGCGGCTTTCCATCAAACACGTAACACGGTTTTATCCCGGCCTGCAAAAGCTTTGTAGTCCTGTAAAATAATCCGGATAGATGAGAAGTGATGTTACCCTTTGAATCTTTCAACGGCGTCCCATCCGGTTGTCTTATGATTGACAAGAACTGGTACAAAACGTTCATTGCATCTATCGCTATCTTCCTTCCAACAAGGCTTTCGATTTCAACTTCTTTTTTCACAGGTTCAACCAATTCCGAAATATTAACTCCCATAATTAGAGTAGTCGGATGCTTTTTAAATATTTCATTTGGAGCATCTAATATCTTTGTCTTTATTTTGTTCTATTACTTTCATACCAATTTTTATTGCAAGTTTTCTGATTTCTTCATCATCTTTACCCTTCACGAGATTTTTAAATCCCTTCTCTTTGAGCTTGCTTCTCCCTATTGTCTCTACAAATCTCAGTTCCATCTTTCTCTCTTCTACATCGTATGCATCTACGCCATTCTCTCTGAGATATGCTACCAGCTCTTTCATCCTTTCATTGGATCTTGCGATAATTCGCAGCGGTTTCATAGGATCTATTACTTCAATAATTTCGCCATTGTCTGGGTCATATTCAAGAGAGCTTTCCTCAACGTTACCGATTAGTTCCTGATATTTAATACTTTTGTCTTCATTCGTAGCAACTACATATAGCTCATTTCCATTGAGAAATAAATTAACACCTATTTCTTCTTCCAGTTCTTTTGCCTTTTTCATAAACTCTCTCAGAGAACTCGGTATTCTATACATATAACATCAATCATCTAGTTGTTCAAATTCTATTTAAATATTTAGTTCAAAATTCACCCCAAACGTACTTTTCGACAAAGTCTTTAGTCTCATCTAAATCCAATCCTAAGTACTTCCCAAATTTTTCCAAATCCTTTTCTTTGTATTCGTTACCAATGACTTCTATTTTGTTCAGTTTTTTAAAAGCTTTCTTGGCCTTTCTCCTCGGATTTCTTTCGCTTTCAAAAAATTTTTCCAATTCTTCTATGGTTTTTTCCTTGTCAGTCTTCCATTTTCCCATTTTTTCTCTCAAGGGTAATCCATAGTAATTTATTCTTTTCTTCATCTTCCCAACGTCATCCTTCCAACCCTTCCAATTGTAATAAACCATTGCCGATGAAATCACCATTGTTAAAGGAATGGTTACTTCGTACGGAAGTCCATCGCGATTCAAATTCCAAAAATCGTTTCCAGCTATGTTCATTTTGTCTATTATCGCATAGTATGCGGGATAAACAGAGTTGAATATCGAAAGTCCGGTCAAAAATGCTTTTTCATTTGGATGTGTTTTCTTGTCCAACTTGCTCGCTGCATATCCAAACCCAAGCCCGGCCAGATAATTGAAGGCACAACCACCTGCAGATATTATAGAATCCAAAAAGTTGCTATTCACTTGTTTCATCTTCACACATCCTCCACTTATTCCATAACTTTCTAATTCCATCTCTGGATTTAGTCCAGTTATTTTAGAGGGGATCCAATGTCCTGGCTCATGAACGTATGCCCTTGTTGCGAATCCAGTGGCGAACCCGCCAATACCAGACATTCTCCTTTGTCTTCTCTTTTTGTAGAGTTTCATAATAATTTCACCACCAGATAGTAATATAATATTTATATATGTGCTTGACCAATATATAAATGTTTCGGTGACGTTTCATGATATTCAAGGAATCCCATTTAGAAGATCCAATATATAATGCAGCTTTAGATCTAATAGAAAGGGAGCTAAAGATAGCTCATGCAAATCAGAAAATAGATTCTGAGAATTTAGAACAATACAAGAATGTAACTCGTGAAATAATCTATTTAACGCCCAAACAAGACCTTGGCCATGCCACCAAAGTTCTTTACGATTCAATTCAAAAAAACCTCTTGGGAATGGAAGAAGTAATGGGTTTGCCACAGAGATATTTTGCTCCTGCTATTTACAACGGTATTATTGATGAAGTTTCTTGTTTCAACAAAATTTCTGCTGACGAATCGAAAAAATACCTCCAGAACTTAGGAATCACGAAGGAAAGTGTTATCAACTGGATGAAGAAAGGCGGTTTCAAAAAAGAGGATCTTCCCGATAAGAGAGTCTGGGAAATGATCGGTTCAGTTGCCGATGAAGATTTTGTCGATCCATTCTTAAATCTTCCATATCCCGTCTACGTTCAAGGAAAGAAAGAATCAGAAAAAAGAAGAAATTGAAGAAGTTTGGTGCCATCGCATCTACTGCTCTACTCATAGGAGTTCCTGCTGTATCTCTTGGTTACGTTGTTGAAAAATTACCCGGTAAAATATTCCACGTCTACAACGATTTCGATCTAGATGATATACCAAATTCCTGGGAGGATGCACATGGACTCAACAAATGGGATCACAGCGATGCAAAGAATGATTTCGATCACGACGGATACACCAATCTTCAGGAGTATCTTCTCGGTCTCGATCCAAAGAATCCAGACTGTGACGGTGATGGTCTTCTGGATGGTGATGATCCTGATCGCGACAATATGACGTCTTGGTTCGAGAGGAACATTGCTCATCTTGATCCACTCACACCGAACGATAGATACGTGTTGTTGATAAATCCGGTCAAATTTGATTTAGGAATCTTCGATGGAGTTATAAGTAAACTGGTAAGTGAAGAGATGGACAAACAGTACGATTTCTTTCACAACAAGATGAGAATTCCAAAACAAAACATCATAGATCTCAGATATCCCAATGCCACGTATGAAAACTTTGTAAAAGCAGTCGACAAGATTTCCAACATCTCAGATGAAAATGATATAGTCTATATCTCTCTCAACGGACATGGAGGATACGACTTATTCTTTTTCAACGGAGATGATTCTAACTCAATTCAGTTCTATGAAGACATAATATATTTTCTCGACAAAATCCCCTCTAAAGAGCAATACCTTCAAATAGGTTCTTGTCACTCCGGTAGCGCCATAGAGGAGATCAAATCTCTGGGTTCTGGATCTCTCAGAGGTGGTTGTCCCTGGAAATTCGG
>JAGHBM010000017.1 GCA_021160955.1 Candidatus Aenigmatarchaeota archaeon | reverse complement strand
GAGGAAAATATATAAAAGGAACCGTTGTTTTAAATAAATTAAAATATATAAAAGTAAAATCACTTTTTTGTAAGGGTGGTTTCATGGGAAGAATAAGAACAAGACTTGTCAAGAACATATCTCAGGAGCTTGTTGAAAAGTACCCAAAGGAGTTATCTGCCAGTTTTGAGAAGAACAAGGAATTCCTCAGGGAGATGATAAAGTCAAAAAAACTTAGGAACAAAGTTGCAGGATACATAGTTAGAATCAAGAAGCATGGGAAATAAAGGCGATTCCCATGAAAGAAATTTTCCCAGGAATATATCAGAAAGATGACAAGTTGTACACGTTAAATCTAAGATCGGGTCAACGGGTTTATGGTGAAAAATTATTTAGGCTCGGTGGTAAGGAGTATAGAGAGTGGATTCCGTTCAGATCAAAGCTTGCCGCAGCAATAAAGAATGGAATAAGAGAAGTTCCGCTTAGAAAAGGTATGAAAGTTCTTTATCTTGGCTCTGCCACGGGAACAACGGTTTCACATATAAGTGACATTGTTGGTGAAGATGGAATAATCTTTTGTGTTGAATTTTCTGAGAGAATGATGAGAGAGTTCCTAAAGGTAGCTTCCCGGAGACCGAATCTGGTGCCAATCCTCGGAGATGCAAGGAAGATAAATGACTACAAAGACACGGTTGAAAATGTGGATCTTGTTTATTGTGATATTGCACAACCGGATGCCACCGAAGTTCTCATCAGGAATGCCAAAAAATTTCTAAATCCGGGCGGATATGTGATGTTAGTTGTGAAATCCAGAAGTGTCGATATATCCAAGAGCCCATCTGAAATTTACAAAGAAGAAATTAAGAAGCTTAAGGATGCTGGAATAGACATCATCGATTGGGTTAAACTCGATCCTTATGAAAAAGATCATGCGTTTATTTTGGGAAAATTTTAGTTGGCGATTTAGAGTTTGCAATGTTTTCGTTTGATATTCAATTTTATAATTTTGTTTTCAATTTATTTTTCTTTTCAAGATTTTTAATATCCTGTTTACTAAAGACTCAAACGCTCTGAATTCCTTCCAAATACTTTCTCAACCTTTCCATAAATTCTTCTATGTGCTTTTTCGGGATCGTTGCCGCAGCGGCTTGAGGGTGTCCACCTCCACTGCCTATACCTTCTGATAATTTTTCCATCAATTTTCCAACGTTTATCCTGCCAGTTTGACATCTCGCGCTTATAAACAGGTAGTCTCTCACCTTGTAGACGAAAACCGCTGAATCGGGCATCTCTTCCGATATCTTTGTGGATAAAACGGAAGTTATGTTGTACCTACTCTTGATCTCATAAAGATATGAATCGGTCTCCGGGAAGAACTCTGAGTGGTATCTGAAATCTGAGATGAGTTGATTGATTTCCTTTTGGTACTTGTGATAATATCCAATCAGTTTGCTTTCCAACACATCCTTTGGACTTTCTGCATTCAGGAAGATCTGATAAGCTTCGGATATTCCTGACATCCCTTTCACCCCCTTTGACGACTCTATGATGTTGGATAAGAAATTCAAGTCGTTCCTATCGATTCCATGGTCTCGGATCGCGTCCTCTATCACGTCTTTGCATGTTTTTTCTCCGTGGTCACCAATAACACCGACTGCCGAGATCCAAGAGCATTTTTTCACGTCCATTCCGAGGGGTTCCGATATTTTGTACACTATGTATGATGCCGGGTAATACGCATTCGGGTCGCTGAACCTTGGATTTACGTGTATGAATTTATTGGAAACTTTGTTTAGATTTGTCTTTGGTATGTGATGATCTATTATCAATGTCTCTCTTTTGATTTTGTCATAACTTGTTTGGTCTACTGGGAGATCTGTGAATATTATTTTCTTCGTTGAGTTGATGGAGTTAACCAACATATCTGTTATCCCTATGCCGGGAAGGTCGTTGGGAGAAACCACTTTCGGAGTTCCCAAGAATTTTGATAATAGTACCGCGGAGCACACACCATCTGAGTCTTTATGATATACCAAAGAGTACTCATCAAGATCAGAAAGAAATTTCTTAACCCTGTCAAACTCATTTATTATCAGTTTCATTGTAAACTTTCTCCCAACAGGTAGAGTAGCGTTCTATCCTTTCCAAAATTTTCAACACTTGCATCAAGGCTGTCTGCAACGTTGAGTATTATCGCTTCCAAAGTTCTCGGTGTATCTCCCCCACCGTGAGATCCTACTATGTGTACCACTTCTTCTGGAAATCCCCTTGCATAAAGCTCGGAAGCGCCGACTCTGACGTGGTCTATTATGAAGTTGTTGAATGCAAATTTGTCACCTTCTTTTCTTATTTCGAAAACCTTTGCTATGTCGTGAAGAGCTGCGGCAGCTATGAGGTAGTCGATGTTTATCTCTCTACCGTACATTTTCTTAAAGTGCTCTGCAAGCATTATGCACATCTCAGTCACAGATATTGTATGTTCGAGAAGTCCTCCCCTATATCCATGGTGGTCTCCTATCCAAGCAGGAATTTCATCGAATTCAGAAGCCTTGTAATCCCAACCACTTGAAAGCTTTGGATCCTTTATGAGATCTATAGTTTTTTCTCTAAGTTCTTTATCTTTTATTTTTTCCACAAGTTTTATCAAATGTTCGAGTTTTGAGTTTTTATCTGTCATCATGACACTTCCAATTTGAACTTTATGGTTTTGTTTTTGTATTTGGATATTCTACCACTTTCCAACTCTGTGAATGTAATTTCTTTTATTCCAGCCTCTTTTTCGAGAACTTCGGCATATTTGTTTATGATCTTTCTGGTCTCGTCATCGGTTTCAACTTCTATTCCTATCTTTTGATCGACTTTTAGCTCGTTTTCCTTTCTCGCCTGCTGGATCCCTCTTATGACTTCTCTAATGAGCCTTTCTTCAAATATATCTTCTGTTTCCTCAAAATCGAGGTTAACCACGCCGCTAACTCTGTCCACGGTGAATCCAATTCCTTCATCGGTTTTTACCTTTATTACAAAGTCTTCCCTTACCATATTCCTATTACCGATCTTGATACCACCCTTCTCGTTTAGCTCGTTTACTATTTCAACTGGAGATCTTATCTTTAATTCTTCTTCAATATTTCTCACATCTTTCCCGTATTTTGGTCCGGCAACGGCGTAGTTAAGTTTTATTTCATATTCGATTGACATATCCGTGAATTCAATTTTCTTTACATTTGCCATTTTCTTCAATACTTCTTTCAGGTCGTTCACCGCTTCTTTTACTTCCTCCGGACCTGAAATCATCATTCTCTTTATAGGATATCTCAATCCGACATTCTCTTTCTGTCTCATCGAGTTTGATGCTTCGACAATTTTTTCTATTATCCTGAATTTTGATTCCAACTCATGATCTATCATTTTTTCATTTGGTTTTGGCCAGTCGTCGAGATGAACACTCTCGCCAAGATCAAGACCTTGGTATATAGTATCAGAAATGTATGGACATATTGGAGCGAGCAACTTTGTTAAGCTTTCCATAACTTTACCGAGTGCATAAAATGCTGCTTTTTTGTCTTCTCCCTCGTAAGTTGGCCATGTCCTATCCCTTATGAGTTTTATGTATGTTCTGGACAAGTCATTAACGAAGAAATTTCTTATGATCTGAGTGCTCTTGTATCCCTGGTATCTGTCATTGTATTCCGTGACTTCCTTGATGATCGTATTGATCCTACTGAGTATCCATCTGTCCTCTGTTTCAAGGGGAGGTTCTTCATCAACCTTTTTACAATAATTCTTGTAGAAGTTATATACATTCCAAAGTATGTTGAGATCCTTGTATATTTCTTTCACGTCTTCCATGTTGAAATGAAAATTGTCTCCTGGCTCAGATGATAAGAAATACATCCTAAGTGCATCCCTTCCGTACTTTTCAATGACCTCCTTAGGAGTTATTACGTTTCCAAGACTCTTTGACATCTTTATTCCTTTCACATCAAGAATCAGACCATGGGTTATGATGTTTTCAAACGGTTTCTTGTCGAATGTTATCACACTCAATATCATTTGGCTGTTCCACCAACCACGGAACTGATCAGATCCTTCTATGTTCAGGTCGGGAGGCCATAGTTTTTCAAACAACTCCTTTTTTTCCGGATATCCGAGTGAGACCCATGAACAGACACCAGAGTCGTACCATACATCAAAAACATCTGGTATTCTTTTCATTTTTCCTCCGCACTCACAGTCAAAGGTAATCTCATCTATGTAGGGCCTATGAAGATCCTTTAACTCTTTACCGAGTTCCTCCTTAGAACCGATGACTTTCATTTTTCCGCATTTGTCGCAAATCCAGAGCGGTACTGGAATTCCCCAATATCTCTTTCTCGTTATGGGCCAATCTTCCAGGTTCAGTAGCCAGTCTTTGAATCTTGATTTTGCCCATTCTGGGTGCCAATTAACCTTTTCATTTTCTTCGATGAGTTTGTCTCTTATTTTGGTAACCTTTATGAACCATTGAGGTGCGGTAAGTTGGATCAAGGGTGTTTTGCATCTCCAGCAGAACGGATAACTATGAGTTATGTTTTCCTTTCCAAGGAGCATTCCTCTTTTCTCTAGCTCATCTATGAGCAGCGGATTTGCATCCTTCACGTACATTCCTTCATATCCTTTGACTTCTTCGGTGAACGTACCATCGAACTTCACGGGACACAGACGTTCCAATCCTTTCTCTTTTCCAACTTCATAGTCTTCCTTTCCATGACCGGGAGCCGTGTGAACCAATCCTGTTCCACTTTCCAGTGTAACATATCTTGGTGAAGTCACGACCCTATGTTTTATGTTCTTATGCACGGGAACAAAGTCTTCAAAGGGATGAAGGTATTCCAGTCCTTCAAGTTCGGACCCTTTAAATGTTTCAATAATTTCATATTCTTTGACACCTATTTTCTTCATTACCTTGTCCACGAGTTCTGTTGCGATTATCAACACGCCTTTATCTGTCTTCACCCTGCTGTATTCATAATCAGGATGAACCATTATGCCTGTGTTGGCAGGTATGGTCCATGGGGTTGTTGTCCATATAACCAAATATTCGTTGTCTTTTCCTTTCACAGGGAATTTGACGTATATCGAAAGATCTGTAACGTCATGGTATTCTATCTCGTAGTACGACACAGGAGTTTCACAGTGTGGACAAACATGAAGTGGGTACACATCTTTGAAAACCAATCCTTTTTCGAATGCTCTTTTGAAACTGTACCAAGAATTTGCTATATAATCGTTCTTTAAGGTCAGATACGGATTTTCCCAGTCCATCCACACTCCAAGGTTTTCAAACTCTTTACTCATTGCTGAGACAAACTCTGTTGCGAATTTTTTACATTCTTCGTTGAATTTCTCTATTCCAAATTCTTCTATTTTTCTCTTACTTTTCAGGTCAAGTTTTTTCTCTACTTTGTTCTCTATGGGAAGCCCGTGCGTATCGTAACCAGGTTGATATCTAACCGTATGACTATTCATCCTCTTGAATCTCACGTAGAAGTCTTTCAATATCTTGTTGAGCGCCTGTCCGAGATGAATGTGTCCGGTTGCATATGGCGGTCCGTCTATCAAGTAGAATTTTTTCTTTCCTACCTTTTCTCTGCTTTTTTGAGGTATGTTTCTTTCTTTCCATTTCTCTGTAATTTCTTCTTCGATTTTCTGCGGGTCGTACATCTCGATCACGAATTTTGTAACTTCTTTTAGAATTTTTTCAAGATTCTATTTAAAACTTTGGAATCAAATTATTTATTTGTAGTATAGAGTTTCTCATGACATCAACGAAAGAAATTTATGTGTGTTGGCACATCAAAATATAATATGAAAGTGAAGTATCTCGGTCACTCGTGTTTTTTAATAGAAGATTTGTTGATAGATCCCTTCATAAGTGGTAATCCCAAAGCTACCGTGAGACCTGAGGAAATCAAATGCAAAATAATATGTGTGACTCACGACCATTCCGATCATTTGGGCGATGCGTTTGAAATTGCGAGGGCGAATGATGCCGTCATAGTTGCAATTCATGAAGTTGCCGTTCTTGCCCAGTCGAAGGGATTGAAAGCTGAAGGTATGAACATTGGTGGTAGCATAGAGATTGGCGATTGGAAAATCAAGATGGTTGAGGCAAAACACTCATCCGATAAAGGACATCCCGCTGGTTTCATTCTTTTCAACAAGAAATTCAACAAGACAATATACCATGCCGGAGACACTGGACTGTTTGGTGACATGAAGTTGATTGGTGATGAGGGAATAGACATAGCTCTGTTGCCCATAGGTGATAGGTACACGATGGGAGTGGATGACGCCGTCAAGGCGGTTAATCTCATAAGACCAAAAATTGCTGTACCCATGCATTATGGAACATTTCCAGTTCTAACTGGAACTCCGGACGATTTTAAGGAAAAGTCTCCCGTGAGGACAGAGATATTTGAAATTGGGGAGGAAAAAGACCTGTGAGTTTGTATGACGGATTGTGAAATCTGCGGTGCACCTGCTACCAAAAAAGTTAAAATTGACGGTATAATTCTTGATGTTTGTGATGAGTGTGCGAAGTTGGGGGAGACCGTTTCAATTTCTTTGAAGAAACCGAAGAAAAAAATAAAAGACATAGAAGAGCTTGACGTTTTCATAGACCCAGAATATCCAAAGATAATAAAAGATGCCAGGGAAAGCCGTGGACTGAGCATAGATGATGTTGCCCATGAAATAAGAGAGAAGAGAAATGTTCTTTCGAAGATAGAGCGCGGTGATCTGCAACCCACACTGGAATTGGCCAGGAAGATCGAAAAATTTTTTGGAGTTAAGATAATTGTCGAGTCTGTACAAAAATTCAAAGATCAGAAGTTAAGAAAGTCAGAGGAGTATTCACTCACTATCGGAGATGTAGTTGAAATAAAAAATGATCAGTCTCTGTAAGTATCTGGATTGTTTTTGTCGAACGGTGTTTTTCTGTACTCTATGAACCAGGTATCTTCTAATGCCTCAAACGTATGCTTGACAAATGGAGGAATTCTTATTTCCGTGAGATCGTCGACGATCTCTTCTCTCAATAACTCCCCTTCCAGGCTCTCTGCTCTGAATTTCATCTTACCTTTGATTATCAGGAATTTCTCGGGGTTCTTTGATGGGTCCTCTCCTTTATGGTAATGGTTACCACTTATGGTCCCAGCTTTACGGAACAGAACCGTCACCTGTTTGGCGTCCTCACCTTTAAATGTGTTGTGTATGTATCCTCTTTCGTCACTATAGTCAGGTTTATGTTTTATTATTTCCAATTCCATAAAATCACAAAATAGTTATATAAAAAAGATTTAAATAATCTTATGATAGATGTTCACTGTCACCTCCAGCAAAAGGACTATGACAATGACAGGGATGAAGTTATAAATGATTTAAAGAAAAATTTAAAGGCCGTTATAACTTCTTGTGCGCATCCAAAGAATTTTGATTTAACTATGAAATTGATAGAGAAGTACAAAGGATTCGTCTTTGGCGCGTTCTCTATACATCCGATTTATGTTAAGGAATTCCCATCGGAGGAAAGGGAGAAATATTTTAACTTACTTCGTGAAAACAGGGATAAGATAGTTGCCATAGGTGAGACCGGACTCGATTATTATTGGATTAAAGAAGATGAATGGAAAGAAGAGCAAAGAAAGTTGTTTGTAGAGATGATAAACCTGTCCAAAGAGCTCAACAAACCACTCGTAATACATGCGAGAGAGTCTTACGAAGATTGTATATATATTCTTGAAAAGGAGGGCGCTGAAAAAGTTGATCTTCATATGTTCGGTGGGAGGAAGTTGCTCGATAGGGTAATAAAGAATGGATGGTACATCTCCATGAATGCGATCCTCCTGAGAAGTAAGAATCACAAAAAAATAATAAGGGATACGCCTCTGGACAGGATAATGCTGGAAACTGATTCCCCGTGGTTGAACCCAAATGGTGGGAGAAATACCCCCTTAACGATAAAAGTTGTGGCTGAGAAAATAGCTGAGATAAAGAAGATCGAATTTGAGGAAGTCTGGGCGACTTGTGGTAAGAATGCAGTTAAATTTTTTAATCTACCAATAAATTTGTAGTGGAGGTGTTTTCAATGTTAAGTAAAGTTAAGGAGAGGGTTTCAAAGAAATCAAAACCTGAGAGGAACATAGCCCTTTACATCGATGGACCGAATCTCTTGAGAAAGGAATTCAAATTGGACCTGGATAAGCTCAGAAAAAAACTTGAAAAGTATGGGAGGATAATTATAGCAAAAGTTTTTCTGAATCAATTTGCATCTGAAAAACTCATAGAGGCAGTTGCGAGCCAAGGATTCGAACCTGTCATAGAAATGGGCGGAGAAAAGAACGAGCAAAAAAGCGATGTCGATGCTTCGATGGGAGCGACTATAATGGAAGGTGTTTTCAATCCCAATGTTGATGTGGTTGCCATAGCAACGAGAGATGCAGATTTTATGCCAGTTGTCTTGAAGGTCAAAGAATACGGAAAGAAAGTGATAGTGATAGGGACCAACCCAGGATTTTCTGTTGCCCTGAGAAATGCGGCCGATTATGTTGAGGAACTATAAAACACGAACCTTCTTTTGTATTTTGTTTTATTTTTAAATGAAATTCTGTTTCACGTTTGTTCCAAAGAGAATCTGAGCAATGCGCCAATACCTCCCATTGCATACAATTGCTCGCCTTCGGAGCTGTCTCTCGATATTATTTCTATTTTTGCCCCAGTCTCGTCTGCCAAGTTTTCAAACGCTTCTATTACATCCATGCAGCCAATTATTTTCATCTGATTTCCACATTTCGGACACTTTTGATTCTTATCTTCACCCTTTTTAACAAACTTTTTTTCGCCGTATCCACAGTCACATAAATATTCGCACTCTTCCCATTCTAATCCCTCGGAAATGAGCACAGTATCCACGGCGCCCATCTCCAATGCCTTTTTAACTTCATTTATTCCATAAACAACTTTGCCACTATCCTTTTTTAGCTCATCGAAAAATTCGTTGCACAATTTTTTCTCCTTTGATATCTCGGCTTCTTGGAGAAGATCTTGTGATCTATTTAAAAGTTCTCTGAGTCCATATTCGCCCGTGTATCCAGTGTCTTTTATTCCTATTATTTTCTTTTTCATGTCATCTGGAAGATAGTTTTCAACGAACTTCTCTTTTATGGGACCTGGTCCTCCAACGATGACACCTTTTATGTCTTCATCTGAAAATATTCTCCTGAAGTTTTCCGAAACCTCTTTGAGAAAGTCGTTGAGTAAACCTTCTCTTACCCTGGAAAATCTTGCAGCACTCTGTCCACCGGCTCTGGTTTTCCCCGGAACGATCGAGTCTATGTTCTGTTTTGGAATTATCTTTTTCCCTCTCAAAATTCCAAAGTTGGCCTCGCTCTTGTCCAGGACAAGTAGGCCGTAAACGTCCTTTTCTTTTATCATCTCTTCCAAAGGAGCCAATTCGAACTTTTGATCGCACCAGTACAATTTTATCCTTATTGGTTCTGGTGGCTCTATCGACCACAACTTAATGTCTGCTTCTCCCTCGTTTTCCGAGACATTTCCACAAAATATTACAAGACCATTTGGTGGCGTCTCTCGATAGAGTTTCAAGTGTTGCTGAATTTTTGTCAATGCAGAGGTAACGTTCTTTCTAACGGTTTTGCTTTTCACATTCTGAGTGAGAGAAATTTCCTGAGAAATCAGATTGGCAATTTCATTTAGGTTGAATCCCGAAGGAACGTAAAGACTAATTAACTCAGTATGTCTTCCTCTCTTGTCTTTCAATTCTTCAATGAGCTTCTTCAACTTGTACTTTCTTTCTTCCATATAGACACCTAACTAAGTAAAAAATTATCACAAATAAAAAATTTGTCAAATGTGGTTGTTTATAACTCTCATCCTACAACCTCTATCTTGAAAGAACCCGAATCAATTGCGTTCTTCACTTCCCCGTATTCTATCTCATCAACCTTCATGGTACCTTTAATCACTTCTTCTATTTTTTTCAATTTCTCAATTTTTTCTTCGTTGGCATCGATAACAATTTTTTTGAGAGGCTCGCTCATTCTCATGTTGTTCTCAGTCTTGTAATGTCTTAAACTCGATATTATATCCATTGCCATTTCTCCCAATTCTAAGGACTCTTCATCAACATCCTCGGGTTCTGGCCATTTTGATGTATGGATTGACAGATCCTTTTCATACTCTTTGAATATGTTTTGATAAATTTCTTCAGTTATGAATGGAATTATAGGTGCGTACATCTTTATTATTGCCAACAAAGATTTGTACAACGTGTACTTAACAGCTTCCTTCGATTCGTCATCTTCGCCGTAAAGTCTATGCTTAACCATCTCAAGGTAAAAATCACAATAAACATTTTTGAAGAAATTCTCGATGGTTCTTCTGGCTTTGTTTGGATTGTATTCCTTGTAACCTTTCTCGACTTCTTTTATCACTCTTGAGAGTTCTGAGAGTATCCATCTGTCTTCAACTTTTAGGTTTGCTTTCTCCGGTTTCTTATCGAGGTGTAAGCTTATGAATCTGGCAGCATTCCATAGTTTTATCAGTATCTTTTGACCTCTCACTAGGTCTTTTTCCCTGTATATCAAATCCTCTCCAACACTGGCTCCAGTTGCCCAGTATCTCAACACATCTGCTCCCTTTTCTTCAACGACTTTAAGTGGACTCTTCCCTATTCCTTTGCTACTACTCATTGCCATTCCTTTCTCTACGTACACGTATCCGGAAACCATTATATCTTTCCACGGTATCTCATTCTCATGGAGATATGATTTCAAAATTGTGTAGAATGCCCATGTTCTTATTATGTCATGTGCCTGAGGTCTTAGATTCATTGGAAACATTTTCTTGAAGAATTCTCTATCCTCAATCCACTTGGTTGTTATTTGTGGAGTCAACGATGATGTCATCCAGGTATCCATAACATCCATTTCAGGCTCGAGGTTCTCCGAACCACATTTATCACATTTGTATTTTTGGAGTCTCGGATCAACTGGTAGATCCTCTTCTTTTGCGACGACTATGTTTCCACATTCTTTGCAGTACCATACTGGAAATGGAACTCCATAATACCTTTGTCTGGATATGCACCAATCCCACTTCAAGTTCTTTACCCAATCTTCATACCTTTTTCTATAGTATTCCGGATACCATTTTATCTTCCTACCGAGTTCTATCATCTTTTCCTTGTGTTCGAGGGTTTTTATGAACCATTGTTCAGTTGGAATGAATTCTACCGGTGTTCCGCACCTCCAACAGCAACCGACAGTTTGTGTAATTTCTTCCTGTTTGATTATCAGATCCTCCTTTTTCAGGTCTTCTATAATGGCCTTCCGTGCTTCTTCAATTTTCATGCCTTCATATTTCCCAGCAAGATCGTTCATCGTTCCATTTTTGTTTATCGATATCTTCATGGGAAGGTTGTGCTTTCTCCACCATTCTATGTCTGTCGTATCACCGAAGGTACATATCATTACTATTCCAGAACCAAAATTCATATCAACTTTTTCGTCTGTCATTATGGGAACTTTTTGACCAAATATCGGTACGATTGCCTTTTTCCCAACGAGGTCATTGTATCTTTCATCTTCAGGATGAACAAAAATTCCAACACAAGAAGGTAAAAGTTCTGGTCTCGTGGTGGCTATTTCTATTTTTCTACCGTCTTCGAGCTCAAAATAAATGTAGTTGAGTTTTGTCTTTCTTACCTTGTCTTCAATCTCTGCCTGTGCGAGTGCCGTTTCGTGGTGAGGGCACCAAAGTATGGGTTCTTCTCTCCTGTATATCTCGCCTTTCTTGTACAAGTCTATGAAAGAATGTTGTGCGGTTTTTATGGCATAATCACTTATGGTTCTATAAAGTGTTGACCAGTCACAAGAGAATCCTATCCTTTTGAATGTGTTCGTCATGTCCTCTTCGAGTTTTTCTGCAGCTTCTTTGCATTTGTTTATGAAAGTTTCTCTATCTACGTCAGATTTTTTAACTCCAAGCTTTTCCTCGACATATTTTTCCGTTGGAAGGCCATTATCATCGTAACCGTTTGGGAGAAATACGTTGTATCCCAACATTCTCATAAATCTTGCTATGATCTCAAATTCTATGTAATTCTTTGCATGACCCATATGGAGGTATCCGGAGGCATACCTTGGTGGTGTATCTATACTGAATACAGGTTTCTCCGAGTTCGGATCAAATCTGTATATTCCCCAATCTTCCCATTGCTTTATCCATTTTTCCTCCATTTCTTTATGGTCAAATTTCTTCGGCAACATGGAAGTCACTATTATTTTAGGTCATGTGAAATTTAAAAAAGTTTTATACCAACAAATAGTTTCAATTAAAAAAATAAAAAAAGGAAGATCGTTCTCTCATTTTCTCTTCTTTCTGAATTCCTTTGCGTAGTCCTTTGCCATTTCCCTTATGACATCTTTGAGACCAAGACCGAGAGCTATTGCAGCTCCCAGTGAAACGCCACCGACTATCAATAGCAATATTCCGTTGATCAAGTCTGTTCTTCCTGGGAATACTATGTTCAATCCGAGTGCCAGTCCAACGAACGTTATGAAGTATATCACTATCTTTCCAGTGATGTCAGAGTATGATGTTCCTTTTCCTATTATGTGATCTTTTGTGTAAATTCCTATTCCGTATGCTACTATTATTATCACTATTGCTACTGCTATGTTTGCTATGAACGTCATCACTTCAGTCATGAGGAATGTCAATGTATCTATGTTTAATACTGAGACGGCTGCTTGTATGAATGCTAAGTATATCAACCATCTCGCTATTGTATCAAGTACAGAGCTTGCCTGGAACTTCAAGTGCTCTCTTTTGTGCAAGTACTTGTCCACACCAACTCTGACCAATATTTCCCTGACGATTCTGCCGACTACTTTGCCCACTATGAATCCTATTATCAATAGGATTATCGCTGCTATTATGCCTGGCACTGCGTTCAAGAACGAATACCAAAGATTCATTCCTATTGCTGTCACAGTTTCCATTGTTTTTCACCTGATTTAAATTTTGGTCAGGTTATTTAAAAATGTTTCTATGTGGCCAATTACGGCAAAATTTGAGGGACCGGAAAATCTTTTTAAATATGTTTTCACTTCTATATTCTATTGTTTGGGGTGGAAAGAATGAGAAATGATATGAAGTTTGCAATATTTGTCTTCCTTATTATTGGTGTAGTGTTCACGAGTGGTTGCACGGAGAAACCTTCGCCTGTCAATTCCCTTGGATTGGTTCTTCCAAAACATGATGTAACGGGCAGTGACATCAAAGAGGTCCCGAGATATTCAGGTATGATAAGATTCAGTTATTCCGAGGATGAATGTTCTCAAAGTGTTTCATACTATTCTAACGGCAATATGGTCGATGAAATAAAATCGTTTTATCTGAACTCACTGAAATCTTCTGGATGGAAACTTAACAGTCAATCCGGTGTTTCATCTCCTGGTGTATTCTTACCGTACTTTGGGTCTGTTCAGCCCATTGAGAATGTTGAGCTCTCATTTTCCAAGGGAGATTATTCAATAGATTTGGTGATCCAGCACATAAAGGTCAGTGACAATGATTACACGGTTTTGAATATCGATTATTCCAAACCTTGTGGAGAGTCCAATGAAGGAGGTTCCCAAGAAACTCAAGAAAATCCATACTATACTGCCAGTGAAGTGCAACCGACTGACGATTATTCCAAGGAGTTAAACGGTGTTTTGAAACCTATCCTAAAATCCGTGTTTGGAGGCGCTAAACTGATAAAGTCCGAATATGCTACGAGCCAAGGTGCGACTGGAGCAGGATTGACTTACGTGGTCATGAGACCTGTTGAGCAAAAAGACGGATCAACACTCATTGATTTAATAGAGAAGGAAGGTTACCAAGTAATAGTGAGTGACGTGAGTAGTGAAGGAATAAGCGTAACGTTTATGAAAGATGGTAAACCAACGTTGTCGCTTGACGCGAGGGTTGGTGATTACGAGATCAACTTTGTTGGTTATCAAATAAAAATAAAAGGAGGATGATGGAATGAAAAAAGGAAATACGGCTCTCGGTATGGAAGAGAACAAAGAAGCTCTTCTGACGTACATCTTAGGATGGTTGACAGGGATAGTATTTCTAGTGATCGAAAAAGAAAACAAGTTCGTGAGATTCCATGCCATGCAATCTACAGTAACATTCATAGGTTTAGCAGTACTTTCATTCATAGTGGGATTGATACCATTCTTCAATGTGGTATTGGTTCCGATCGTTGGAGTCATAACAGTGATAGTCTGGATCATATGCATGGTAAAGGCATATCAAGGAGAGAAATACAAATTGCCCATTGTAGGAAACTTCTCTGAGAACTTGCTTCAAAAAGCCAAATAGAATCAGCAACATCTTTTTATTTTTTTATTTTTTATATTTTTAAGGAGTTAATCGTGGGCCCGTGGTGTAGCTTGGTCTAGCATCGGGGCTTTGGGTGTACCGCCTAACGGGTG
>JAGHBM010000020.1 GCA_021160955.1 Candidatus Aenigmatarchaeota archaeon | reverse complement strand
GAGTGGAAACTGGATAACGGTTGAGAGTGTAGCATCTGGTGGTGAAAGAACTACTGCAGTGCTTACATTGAGAATAGCATTTGCCTTGGTCCTATCTCCATCGCTAAAATGGCTCGTATTGGATGAACCAACACACAACTTAGATGATCAGGGAAAAGAGTATCTCTCCGATGTTCTTAGAGAGAAAATAGGTGAGTTCATCGATCAAGTGTTTTTAATAACGCACGACGATAAACTAGAAAACGCGGTTACGGGATATCTCTACAAGTTGGAGAGAAAGAAAGAGAAGAACGAACCAACGAGAGTTGTCATGATATCGAGTCCAACCGATTGAATGAATTATATGAAGCTCTTTGCATCTTCAATCTTTTGCTTTCTCTCCTCATAACTTTTTTTCCATCTTTTTATTAGTGATGTTTCAGAGGATTTCACGTTGATTTCTTTTTTGACGTGTATGAGTATTGGAACTCCACGAAGCTTGAGTCCGGCAGACTTTACGAGTGCGTGCCCCTTCGGTAGGAATTTTGCACTTCTCGCGTATTCATATCCAACTATGTCTGAAAGTCTCTTAAAATCTACGTCCTCACAGGAATGTGCTATCAGGTTTTGTCCGGTTTGTGTGGAGAGAGTCTTGTCCAACTTCGCCAATCTCTGTGTCGTCAACCACAGTGACATCCCATTTCGAGGCCCAGTTGTCGCTATCCTACTCTTTAGGAGTTTGGTGAGCTCCTTATGAATCTCTGAATCACCTATTTGGTCCTCTGAAAACTGTGGTGCCAAGAGATGAGCTTCGTCAATTATTGCAACCAATCCGAAATTTTTGTCTCTTATAACCTCGTTGAAGCAGGACTCAAGTGCAACGAGAGAAGCATAAAGGAAGTTGTTGAAATCAGGAGTCGTTGATCCATCTATATGAACTATCGTGTTTCTCTTTACAAGATCTGGTATGTTTATTCCCCCACTCATCTTCTCCTTGCTTAGGACACTGTTTTCGTACTTGTCCCACAACGAAAGAATTTCTTCTTTAGTTTCGTTATTTATACAATATTTCTCAACTATGGTTCTGAAATTTCCCATAGTGAGTGGAACGTCATCTTTCTGAGCAGATGATGCACATTCCGATATCGTCTTTATGATCTTGGAATTGGCGGCCAAGTTGAATATCTTCTCGAATTTGCTTTTGAAAGCTTTCACATTATAAGTTCCACTCCTCACGAAATCAGATTTTTTGTCACAAGATATTTGAACATAACCCTCACGTTCGTTTGCAAGATTTATTATATCTTCGCTTCCAAGTTCTCCGTCGGGATCGATGAGAAGAATCTTTGGATTGAGTCCTTCTATTCTTAATAGATTGTAGAGTATGCTTCCCAAGGTTGTCGTCTTACCTGTACCAACACCGCCTGTTATTAAAAGACCTTGTCTTAAAACCCTTTCAAGGTCAACGTAGATCTCTATATCCTCCTTCGGGTATCTCTTACCAAGTTTCAGTTTGTATTCCGCACTCGGAAGAATTATACTCTCTATTTTTTCTTTCGGTGGGAGATAAACTGGCGACATCGGTGGTATGGCATTAAGAAACGGCTGGAGGTTACCATATTCATCGAAGAAACCGATTTGTCTTGCCCTAATTGCTCTTCTGAGTTTATCATCATCAAAAGTTTTTTCCCACATTCCTTTCTGTATTGCCTCTTTTTCATAACCAAATCCCTCATACTCAAAGAGAGGTGATACGACTTGAAACAGAACTTCCTTTCCATCTACGTTCACGATGACGAAATCCGTTCTCTGGGGGCTTTCTTTTCCTTCAACTAAGACGGCAACTATTTCATCCGGTTCATATATTCCTTCCATATGAAAAACGTGACCAATCTTCTCCATCTCACTCAACTTCCTCACCCCACTTCAACTTTACCAAATATCTCATATTGAACGGAATTTTCCTCACCATCTGTTTGTACAGATAATCTGATAAAACTTCTTTCATCTTTACTTCTTTGTCTACCTTGTCAAGCATATAAGGAATCCCGTTAGTTGATGGTCCAGAGTTTATGAGAAACCACTTCAACCATCCTTTATAATCTTTCATGGCAGGTTTATTAAAATCTATCCTGAATGGAGGATATTGACTTCTGCCAAGAGGTTTATAATATGTATAGTAATAATTCTTAGATATATTCTTGAAAGATTTTACTTCCGGTACGATGGGCGGGTCTGGGAAAAAATCTCCTTTGTTGAGAAATACATCGAGGAACACGGGATCCCTCAAGTCTGAGAGCGGTCGTGGTATGTTTTTGATTCTCATATAAAACTTGGATTGTGGCCTCTTTACAAAACCTATGACTGGAATATCCTTCTTTTCAGATACGATTCTCAACTCCTCCACTGACTTTAAAAACTTCTTGAACGAGTTGAGATCCTTAAACCTTAGGAATGCATCCCTTATTATGAGTGGTCCATCTATAATTATTACGTCTGGGTCCCTTCTTTTTATTTCTTCTATTGCAAGTTGGAATATTAGCTCCTCTCTTATCAATGATACGACATCCCTTGCTCTCATATAGCCCTCGTCACTTACGATTTCTGATTCCTCTTCCTTTATTTCCGGTGTTGTTTTTATGTAAGGTCCCTTGAACCTCTTGTTTCCTTCTTCGTCTATTGAAAGTGCCGTGAGCAGGTAGAGACTATCGGATGCCAATGGTATTTCCTGACTTCCAGCATCTATGAAAACGTACTTTTTTGGATTCTTGGATTCGACACCATTTAAAGAGCCAATATCTTTGGGTTTGTACTTTTCTATGTTCTTTAAGGTTTCTTTACCAATCTTTTCAAGCTCGTTGGAGATTTCTTTAAGTTTATTCTCCAATTCAATTATCAAATTCAAATCACTCTTGATGTAATCGTCCATGCCTACCATCATAATATTTCATCTCCAAGAATAAAAATGATGGTGTAAAATATAATTTTATGAAATTTCTGACTAACAAACCTGCTCTGATAACAGAAAACTCGTTGGTGATTGGAGACCTTCATCTCGGAATAGAATATGAACTGTACAAATCTGGATTCTCTTTACCATCGTCTATAAACAAAATACTCGAAATGATAAAGACGATCCTCGAAAGTGAAAAAGTAGAAAAGTTAATATTACTCGGTGATGTAAAACACAACGTACCCGAGATAAGTTTTCAAGAAAGCAGAGAAATCCCAATTTTTTTAAAAGAACTCTCTAATCTCGTAGAGGTTCACATAGTGCCGGGAAATCATGATGGAAAGATAGAGAATCTATCACCTGAAAATATCATCGTTCATGAGAGAAAAGGGTTCCTCCTGAATGACACGTATTTCAACCACGGTCACACTTGGCCAGGAAAAGAGTTAACAAAGGCAAAGAGACTTATCATTGCACATCTACATCCGGCCATAGAATTTCTTGATTCATCCGGATACAGATACATTGAGCCCTGTTGGCTGAGATGTGTCCCGAATGCGAAAAAAATTGAAGAGAAATATGGAAAAAAAGTTCGATGTGAGAATGTAATTGTGGTGCCAGCATTCAACCCAATTATCACGGGTGTTCCTGTTAATGAGAAGGAGGTTGAAGATAAACTTCCATCCAACCCACTGGTCAGGAATGGTATAATAAAAATAGAGGATTGTGATGTTCACCTCTTGGATGGAACTTATCTTGGCAAAGTAAAAGATCTAAAAATTAGCAAAAAACTAAAAAAATAAAAAAATTATAAAATTATTATTCTTCTTTCATAGAATTCTCAATGTCTTCGACTGTCATGTTTTCTGTGGCTTCTTCTATTTCTTGTTCTAACATTTCATCGGCCTGATTCTCCATCTGAGTGATTGTTGAGTTTCCACCTCTTTCATTATCCACTTGAGATTTTAGACATCCACTCGTTAAAAGAACTGTTACCAGAAGAATTATTATTGCCAACTGTCTCATCACAGTAATCACCTTACCTCAATGGACCTCTCGCTGATTTGAGAACTGTTGTCTCATTCCCTTTGGTGACTTCTGAGCCTATATTCATTAAACTTTTTCTTATTTTATATCCATGAAAAAGCTTAGGTCTCTCGATGATTATTCTTTTGACTTTTAGACATCCCTTGTTTTCAGGATGGGCCTTGCAAAAATCAACCACTCTATTTGCTATTCTCTTACATATCTTAGAATCCGGATGAAGCTCACAATAATGTTTTGCCCTCTGTAAGGCAAATGGAACACAATGTTCGTTGGTAGGATTTTTCTTACACCAACTCATTAGAAACTGTCTGCATCTAATATCTTTAGTTCCAGACTTAATACAGTATTCTCTAAAGAGCGATTTACATCTTGAATCTCCTGGATTGTTCTCACAGTAATTCTTGATCTTCTTGCAGTTCTGATCTCCTGGATTGTTTTTACAATACTCTGATATTTTATCTTTTAGTTCACTTGCCTTTATTGGTCTAACTCCTTCAATTATATACAAGTTGTACTTTTCTTCATTAAGTGATAATGTACCTGCCCATATTTC
>JAGHBM010000066.1 GCA_021160955.1 Candidatus Aenigmatarchaeota archaeon | reverse complement strand
CCTTCATTGATTTAACTTAAGCAAAGATAAAATAAAAAATTAAAAATAATATTATTAGGGTTACATGTCCTCAAAAAAATTAATAGTGGGTATAGATCCCGGAACAACTGCAGCAGTAGCCATAATCTCCCTGAGTGGAAAAGTGATTTCAATTGAGAGTAAGAGGAACTTCAAAAGAGACGAGATGATAAAACACATAGTTTCTCATGGCATTCCAACAATAATAGCCACGGATAGATCAAATGTGCCTTCACTCGTAGAGAAGGTATCGACAGCCTTCAACTCTGTGATATACCATCCAAAACAAGATCTGTCCCAGAAAGAAAAAATGGAAATCACAAGAAACTTCTACGTGGAAGACTCACACCAAAGGGATGCACTCGCAGCGGCAATCCATGCTTTTTTCAACTACCGCGAACTCATGGAAAAGATCGATAGGAAAATGGATGAGATGGGTCTGTGGAGATATAGAGATGATGTAAAAGATTTAATTCTGAGGGGTGAAGCGAACAACATAGTAGATGCGATAGAGAAAATATTCAGACCAAAGAACGAGAAGGAAACTGAGGTTGAAAAAGAAAAGTCGAGACCAAGACACAGATCTGATGAAAAAATAAGAGAAAGATTGTTGAAGAGAGATAGAGAAATAGAAATATTGAAAAATTATTCAAAAAAACTCGAAATGAAAATAGACACACTCGAAAAGAGCAGAAGCACGAAGATAGAAAAGAAAATAATATTAAGAGACAAAAAACTTCTAACGGAAATTGACAGGAAGAAGAAACTAATAGAGAATATGAGAAGAGACATCAAAGATCTCAAAAGGCTCAATGACATAAGAAAGAAAGGACTCGTTCCCGTGTTTGTTGCAAGAGACACCACGTGTGAATCTCTAAGGAAATTAAATGAACTCTTCAGTTTGAAAGGAGAGATAGTTTACTTCAGACAATACGTTCCAATTCCAACCAATTTCTTAAAGGAACTCAAGAAAAGGGATATAGAGATAATAATAGGGGACTTTCCCATCGAGGTAAAAGAAAAGCTGGAAAACAATATCACGATAATAAGTAAGAAAGATGTGGGTATAAAAATACAGGGAAGGATTGGAGAGATGGACTTAGAAGAGTTGAATAAAATAAAAAAAGGTGCGTTTGTGAAATGGGTAAAAAACTACAAAAAAAGGATGAAAAAATAACAGATGATAGAAGAACCAAAAAACTCAAAGAAACAACCTTGTTTCTCACGAAGCTTTTGATTCTTTCTATTCCGATGTACATAATTATAAGATACGATGTTGACTTCACCATCATCAGAAACTTCATAGCATTCCATACATCTCACTTTCTAAATCTTGTGGGAATTCCATCTAACTTCGATGTTCACGGAATTATAGAACTGAAAGATTCGTCAATAGTGATAAACAGGGACTGTACCGGATGGAAGGGCATGTGGTTCTTTACGGCACTCGTCCTGTCAACAACAACATCGATCAGAAAAAAAATTACGGGAATCGTTGTTGGAACTTTGGATGTATTATCGGTGAACATATTGAGAATAGTGGTTATGATATGGGTAGAAATTAATCTTAGAGGAATGTTTACCATAATACATGATATCCTCTGGCAGGCATCGATAATATTTATAGTTTTGATACTATGGTATATATGGTTAAAGCAAAGTATAGCTAACTAGAGGTGATGAAGTTGAAAGATCTCACAATAAAGAAACACGTGGACGAAAGGATAGAATGGTTTGAAAAACAGAATTACGAAGAAATAAAGGGAATATACCATCATGAGAAAGGTGATCTACCAGTGGTCATAAAGAAAGGCTATGAAATTGGCAAAGAGAGCCCCTATCTACTAAAGATAGATGTCATACTCGATGGTAACCCCAACTACGTCATTCCAACTGAACATCACTACAAAGACAAAAACGAATGGGAAAAAGAATACAAAGACTTCTTAAATCATGTGACCATATTAAAATAAGTGATAAATGATGTTCGGATTTCTGAAGAAGAAGATAAAGGAAGGTATAAAGAAAATAACTAAAAAAGTAGAAGAAAAGGAACCACTTCCAGCAGAGAGCAAGGCAGAAGAAAAACTAAAAACTGAGGAACAGCCAAAAGAGTCTACGAAAGAAGTAGTTAAAACCCCGAGGAAAGAAAAGACAAAAAAAGAAACTGTTACAACAAAGCCGGAAAAAAGAAAAAAGAAAAAAACCAAAGAGCAGGAAGAGATCAAAAAGAAAGAAGAAATCAAAGAAATACTTGAGAAGACTGAGCCAGAGGAAAGCAAAACAACTAAAAAGAAAATTGAACAGGAGGTACCTGAGAAAAAGGAGATAAAAGAAAGGAAAGAGGTAGAAAAAGAAAGTGAGAAACCCGCAGAAAAACCAAAACCGAAGAGAAGAATACTGGGATTTGGAACCAAAAGAATAGAAGAAAAAGATATTGAAGATGTTCTATGGGATTTTCAGATTTCACTTCTTGAATCTGACGTTGCATTGGAGACTGCAGAGAAGATATGTGATGATCTGAAGAAGAGTTTGGTTGGAAGAGAGGTAAAAAAGAAAGAAATAGAAAAAGTCGTAGAGGAAACCATAAGGAACTCAATTAAAGAGATCCTTGATTTGAAAGGAATGGACATCGAAAATGAAATAAAAAACAAGAAACCTTATTTGATCTTGTTTTTGGGATTTAATGGATCAGGCAAGACCACAACGATAGCAAGGTTGGCACATCTGTTAAAAAAGAATGGATTCTCTGTAATCATGGCAGCTGCGGATACATGGAGAGCCGCTGCAATAGATCAACTGGAAAAACATGGAAAGAACCTTGGCATTCCCGTGATAAAGCACAAATATGGAGCAGATGCAGCAGCAGTTGTTTACGATGCCGTACAACATGCAAAGTCGAAGGGGATAGATGTTATCTTAGCTGATACAGCTGGAAGATCGCACACGAACACCAACCTAATGGAAGAGTTGAAGAAAATATGCAGGGTGAACAATCCAGATCTCAAGATACTCGTAGTTGATTCTTTGACAGGAAATGACGCCATAGAACAGGCAAGGGCATTCGACAGCGCAGTAGGAATAGATGCGATCATCCTGACTAAAATGGATGTAAACGAAAAGGGAGGTGCAGCACTTTCGGTAACACACACCATAAAAAAACCAATTCTGTTTATTGGTACGGGTCAAGGATATGAAGACTTAGAGAAATTCGATTCAGAAAAGATGATAAAGGCTCTCTTGGAATGATTTTTCTTTTGATCATATAGACCCTATGAACTTTCTATATCCTCTCACCACGGGCAAGTTCCGATATATGTCATCATCTCCTACGTTGGCAACTTGATACATTCTTTCCAATTTCCAATCGTTGTAGATTGAATATGAAACCAATATGGTACCTAAGCCGAGGTAGAATCCCGTCGAATCACCGGAATAAAGCACTGGCAATGCAATACCGCCGAGCTTCACAGCATCGCTGAACAAGGAAAACAAATCTCTGTTGAAATTGTCTGAATCATATTCAGTCAGAATATCTCGAATTTTTTTCATGTATATTATTAAAATAAATGCAAATAAAAATAATAACCATGTTGTACTTGATAGGTCTTGGTCTGCGAAATAAAGACATAACTCTTAACGGGCTCAAAGCCGCAAAGAAGTGCAAGAAGCTATATGTGGAACTGTATACATCACCATGGGAAGGACTTGAAGAACTGAAAGCTTTAACTGGGAAAGAAATAATCGAGCTGAAGAGAGACGACCTTGAAGAGAATTTACATGAACTTCTAGAAGAAGCTAAGAGTAAGGATATCGGTATTTTGATTCCAGGAGATCCACTCGTGGCAACCACTCATACAGAAATAGTGATAGAGGCAAAAAAAGTTGGGATCGAAACAAAAGTAGTACATGCTCCATCGATTTACTCGGTTATATCCGAAACGGGACTGTTCATATACAAGTTCGGCAAAACAACAACGATACCGTTTCCTCAGGAAAACTTCCTCCCAGAGAGTCCGTACGAGACGATAAAGGAAAATAAATCTATGGGTTTACATACACTTTGTCTTTTGGACATAAGAGATAGGGCAATGACACCCAAAGAAGGGCTAAAATATCTGTTGGAAATAGAAAGAAAGAGAAAGGAGAATGTCATATCTGAAGACGAAAAAATAGTTGTTTTTTCAATAAAAGAAAAGACTTATATTAAATACGACAAAATAAAGAATATAATGGTGGAGAAGTTTCCAACTCCGGCAGTTTTGATCTTTCCGGGGAAGCTCCACTTCAAAGAAAAAGAATATTTGGAGATAATATGACGCTCGAAGAAGACTTAAAAAACGAAATAAAAAAATGGGCAAATAGACTGGATCATTCCCTTCAAAACACCAAGATACTTACCAAGAAAGGTATAGATTTCTTGACGAACATCCGGGCATATCAATCGGATTCACTGCACTTCTATCAGAAGGGAGATCTGATAAAGGCATATGAAGCACTCATATGGGCATGGGCATATCTGGAAATAGGCAGGCAGATGGGAATACTTGCACAATCTTGAGAATTCTGTAACTTTTATAAAGTGATAACTAACCGAAAGCTTTATATAGGAGTTATCATATATAGTTACTATAAGGTGGTAATAAGTGGGTGAACCAAGTCTCGTTGCATTTGGAAAGAAAATCGAGGAAAAATACTCACTTATAAGTTTATTTACTCCAGACAGAATTGTAATAAATCCTGTAACTCATCAAAGATATGCTGAATCTACAATAGGATGGTTTGATGCCGTAGACGGCATTTCCACTCAAATGGGAATATTTGGAATGTTCTACCCAGTTGTAACGTTATATAAATGGATTGATTCTTATATAGTCCCAAGGGAAGTCCTGCCGAGTGAAGTGGACTATGGAATGCCAGAATACACTTCTCCTGGCGAAAGAAAGTCCCTTTACGGGGACCTTGAACCAAAATACTCTCAAAGACGTTTGGAAAGGAAGTACTACAAGTACGTGAATAGGCTCTTGAAAGATTTAGAAAAGGCAAATAAAAGGACCAAGAAATACATATCAAAAGGTATGGAAAAAAAGCTGAAGGAAATAGAAAAAGACCTTGAGAAGTACGAACAAGATTATGTGACATTGGTAGATGGACTGTCCAATCCCAATAGATATAAAGGTCTTATGGGGTGAGTGTCGTGTTTGGAAGTAATTTTGAAAAAGTATTGAAAAACTTTGAGAAAATGGGATATTATGGAAAAGAAGTTGCGGAACACTTGATAGAGGGAAACGACTTCATGGGAGATTGGAGAACCAGAGAACTAACCGGATCTTACATTTCAATGTCGTTGAATGTTTCCAAAAAGAAAGACAAAATCGAAGAAGATCTATCAAAGCCAATATACATGGCAACCAAAAAAGCTTCCGACGTACTCAAGGTTATGAAGAAGACTGAGGACAACGAAGAACTGGAAGAAGACTACATCTCTCTTATGAACAGTTCAACGAATTTGATGGAAACTTACAGTCACATCAACGAAAAAAGAGAATACTTTATCAAAGAATCTGAAGGTTATCTCTCAAAGGGAAGGGACGTTCTTAAAGGCTTCATGGAACTCAGGGTGGAAGACTACAAAGTAATAACTAATGAGTTCGACAAGTTGATAGGTGAGATAAAAGATGTGAGAAAGAGATTCAAGCGTACCAAGAGAGTAGATCCGACATTACTCGAGAACATATTGAAGAAAAACATCTATGTGGCAAAAGAATTTGCAGAAAGAGCCAAAAAGGCAAATACAGAATACGAGACCGGTATATCAAAATTAGAAGACTATAACAGCAAAATAGAAGAAACCTATGGATTTGTCGAAGATATCATAACATCCAAGTACCAAGACTATTCCTATCAGGATTCGCTAGCAAAGATTTTAGAACTCGAGAACAAATATCCAACCCTCAGACTTAGATTTAGAAGAGGTATCAGGAAGTTAAGAGATAAGACAAAGAAAATAGGTAGACCAAGAACAAAGGAATGACCTCCATTTCTTTTATTTTTATATATTAATTTTGTCAAATTTAATTGTGTGAGATCATGGT
>JAGHBM010000004.1 GCA_021160955.1 Candidatus Aenigmatarchaeota archaeon | reverse complement strand
TTTTTCCATTTTAATAACATTATGACAGTCAAATACATCCTAAAACCAAAAGAAAATATTTTGAATGATCCTGAAAATTTCGATATAATCGAATTTGGAAATTCTCTGTTGGGTCTTATACATAATTACAAAAGGATTGTTGGTATGAAAGAATCCGTTAAAAATTTTACAATCGATATGAAAACCAAAGAAATATATTTCGAAATGAGCGAAGATCTTGACAAAAATATATATGAATTTCTAGGCGAAATCTTCAAAATTGATATAATCGAGTAAAATTAAACTGTCTTAAACCACGAGCCTTAAAATTAGAAGTTCAGTTCTTTTATAATATTGGCGGGCCTGGAGGGACTCTCACCCTACGGAGGGACACCAAGGTTTCCCTCCTTATGGGTATATCCACCCTTCCTTAATTTTTGGTTGGGTTATGTGGACCCAACATTGTAATTAGTTGAGTTTGCGAACTCAACCGAACTTCTTGGCAAACTGAAGGTTTGCAAGTTTTGGGAGTAAAGACACTTTTTTGAAAAAGGGTCTTTTTTTGAACCCTCAATCTCTCGGTCCGAAGCCGAGCGCGTTATCCTGTTACGCTACAGGCCCAATATAATTTTGTCTAAATACTTTAAAACTCTTTTCTAACTAGAAAAATTGAACTAATAACTCTTTGCAATGTAAACGTTATATTTGGCTGGTTTGCCACACACTACACAATGACCATCTGGAGGATTTTCATTCAGATCGAATGGAATGGTAATTATCTTTGCAGAGGTTTCGTCTTTTATTTTCTTTTCACATGCTGGATCTCCACACCATCCACCCAATGCCCACTTTCCGTTCACGATCCTTTCCAAGTCTTCGTATTTTTCAACTTTTTCAATGTGCTCTTCGAAATGTTTTTTTGCCCTTTCCAAAAGGGACTTTTGGATCGAATCAAGAGTATTCTCGATCTCATTTGAAATTTTTGAAATAGGAACAGAAGATTTATCCCCACTATCACGTCTTACCAAAACTACTTGGTCCCTTTCTATGTCTCTTGGGCCTATTTCTATTCTCAGGGGAACCCCCTTCAATTCCCATTCGTTGAATTTAAATCCTGGTGTATATTCATCCCTATCATCAAGATGAACTGAAAACTTCTCCTTTAATTTCTCGTACAATTTTCTCGATCCATTCAAAACAACTTCCTTATTTTCTTCCTGATATATTGGTACTATCACAACTTGTATTGGTGCAACCCTTGGGGGTATGATTAAACCCTTATCGTCTCCATGAACAGCGAACATTATTCCCAGCTGTCTCGTGGCAAATCCCCATGAATTCTGCCAAACGTATCTTTCTTTTTCATCGCGGTCAAAGAACTTTATATCAAACGCCTTTGAAAAATTCTGTCCAAGATGATGTGAGTCGGGTCCTTGTATAGCTTTACCATTCGGCATCATATGTTCTATTGATACAGTATACTCGGCTCCAGCAAATTTCTCTATCTCCGTTTTCTTACCTCTCACTGAAGGTAGGGCCAAATACTCCTCATTGATCTCCCTATATATTTCCAATATTTCTTCGATCTCCTTCTCCGCATCTTCTTTGGTTGCATGCGCCGTGTGACCCTCTTGCCACAAAAACTCTCGTGTCCTTAAAAAGAGTACTGGATTCTTGAACTCCCATCTGACTACATTGACCCATTGATTTATCTTCAGAGGCAAATCCCTCCACGAACGTATCCACTTTGAAAACGATTCATACATGATTGTCTCTGAGGTTGGACGAACGGCGAGTTTCTCTTCAAGTTCGGACGATCCTCCGATCGTGACCCACGCAACCTCAGGTGAGAATCCTTCTACATGTTCTTCTTCTTTTTTAAGTAGTCTCTCTGGTATCAAAAGGGGAAAATACGCATTCTTAACTCCGAGCTTCCTGAATCTTTCATTCAAAAGGCTTTGAATTTTTTCCCAGATTGCGTATGCATAAGGTTTTATCACCATACATCCAGAAACAGAGGAATAATCGGCTATTCCAGATTTTTTTATAACCTCTATGTACCACTCGTTAAAATTTTCGCTTTTCTTTGTCTTTACACCGAGTTCTTCACTCATTGAAATCACCATCTATATTTTGCCAGAGGCTTTCTCGGATCGAACCTATCTATTATATAAGCACCATCACTGACCTTCTTCAATTCAAAATCTGATTCGTCTGAATTCCTTTCTTCGAATTTAACCTTAGCCAATGGTCTTTTCTGGTCATGATTCTCTATTTCCCATGAACCCTCACCGATATTTTTTAACTTTATGACATCTTCACTCATAAAAACACCTCAACTCCACTAAACAAGATTTAAAGTTTAACTTTTATAAGTTTTTATTGTCTCATATTAATGATTTAATGTGGGGGTTCGAATGACCGTAAAGATAGCAATAATTTCTGATACTCATTTTGGAGTCAGTAGAGGAACTGAAAGGGAAGAAGACTGTTGGGAAAACGCCAGAGAAGCCTTTGAAAAGGCAAAGGACTGTGATCTTATAATATTGCCTGGAGACTTATTCGATGGTAGAATTCCGAGACCTGAGGACTGGGCAAAATCAATGGAAATCCTTTCCGGCGTTAATGTACCAGTTGTAGCTATACATGGAAATCATGAAAGGCGTGGAAAAGAAATGATAAATCCTGTGGAAGGACTGGAAAGGGCAAAATTTTTGAAGTACATCCACTGTAACTCAGTTACCCTTGACGTGAAAGGAGTAAAGATATCTATATATGGGATAGGATGGGTTCCAGAATCATACGCGAAGGAAGTCTTGAGGCACTGTAACCCCAAACCAATCGATGGTTCATACAACATACTCGTGATGCATCAATCGATAAGTCCGTATGTCTTCAATCCTCTTGATCCGCCATCGATTCGACTTGAAGATCTTCCTCCGGGATTTGATTTATATGTGAATGGACACATCCATTGGCCAGTGAAGACTGAAGTCCATGGAAAACCTTTTCTTATACCAGGTTCAACGGTCACGACCCAGGTTAACAAATCAGAATCAAAAAATCCGAAAGGATTTTATATAGTAGAAATAGGAGAAAAAGTCGATATAAAATTCGTAAAACTTGAAAATGCAAGAAAGGTGTATTACCAAGAATTCGAAATATCTGAAAAAGATAAGCTTTCCGAAGTTATGGAAAAAATAGAAAACTACCTGAATGGAATAAATGACGAAAAAAAGCCTTTGGTCAGGGTAATATTGAAAGGGAAAGTAAAATCAGGAATGGATATTGATCGGTCCAAGATAAAGAAAAAATACAGGGACAGGTTAATACTGTCCATAGGACTGAAGGTAATCGAAGGTGAGGTGCAGAAAAAAATAAAATTACTGAGAGATCTGAAGGAGAAGAAGGTCAGTATAGACGAAATGGGCATGAACATTCTTAGAGAAAATATGAAAGAATTGGATATACCGCCTCTCTATGAAAACATTTTTGATTTTCTGGTTGATGGAAATATAGATTCCGCGATAACGTATCTGTTGTCTAATTCAGAGAATGCGTCTTTGAGAAGTACGGGAATAAAAAAGTGGTTGTGATGATAACTAAGGTTAAAATAAAAGGATGGAGGAGTCATAAAGATTCTGAGTTTGTATTCTCAAGAGGCACAAACGTATTGATAGGTGTTATGGGAGCTGGAAAGAGTAGTATCCTTGATGCGATATCTTTTGCCCTTTTCGGAACCTTTCCATCCCTCCAATCCAGAAAGGTAAGTTTGGATGACATAATAATGAACAGACCAAAGAAAGAGGATACAATGGAAGTCTCCGTATCTTTTACGATGAATAGTGATGAGTACACGGTAAAAAGAATTGTTGGAAGGGGTAAAGGGACAATAAAAGCAGAGATAAGGAAAAATGGAAAATTGCTCGAGACTGGAACCACGAGAACTACGGAAGAAGTTGAAAGGATTCTAAAGATGAATTATGACTTGTTTTCAAGGGCAATCTACTCAGAACAAAATGGATTGGACTACTTCTTGAGGCTTGCAAAGGGACAGAGAATGAAGAAGATAGACGACCTCCTTCAGATAGACAGATTTGAAAGCGCAAGAACTTCAACGACAACTATGATAAACAGAATAAAGAACACAATCTCAGACAAAGAAAAGATAATAGATGAAATGGAAAGAAAGGAAGACTTTGAAAGAATCCCAAAAATTAAGAAAGAGATCGAAGGTCTGAAAGAGGAAAAGGAAAAACTTGCCTCAGAAATGAAAAAAATAGATGAAGAAAGAACAAAAGTAGAGAATGAACTCAAAGACTTGAACGAGTTGACGAGAGAACTAGAGTCATTGGAAAGAAAAAGAAACATGGTAGTAGGTGAAATAAAAACCCTGGAAGATTACCTCAAGGAAGGATTATCAATGAAGAAAATAGAAGACGTAAAGAATGAGATAGAGGAAAACTCGAAAAAAATTGAAGAATACCAAGATAAATTGAAATCACTCAAAGAAGAGTTAGAAAGAACATCGGAAGAAAAACAAAAGATAAATGTTTTGATAGAAGACCTCGTATCGAAGATAGAAAAATTGAAAAGCGTTGAAGGTAAGTGTCCTGTCTGTGATAGAGAACTTACAGACGATCATAAGAAGATGTTGATAAATCAGAGAAAGAATACCATAACCGAAAAGGAATCTGAACTAAAAGATGTTCTTAAGAAGTTGAAGAGTATAAAGGACGAAATCAATAACTTAGAAAATTCTATCGAATTGGAAAAGAAAAAAAGTTATGAGTTGAAGGAAATTGAGAGAAAAATAAAAGATATAGAAAGTAAAAGAAAGAAGTATGAAGAACTCAAAGAGGTTAAGGAACAATTGGATGCCAAAATATCAGAAAACAAAAAACTCGTAAATCAAGAATACATCAACTCTTTGAGAAAGAGGTTGATTGACCTCTCAGGAAAGTATATGGAGTACAAATCAAAAATAGACTCAAACGACAGATTTATCAGAGAAAAAAATGAACAGCTCGAAAGTCTCGTTGAAAGAAAAAAAGCGTTTGAAAAATACAAAGATGAATTGAAAAAGATGAAAGAAATCCTTGAAAACTTGAAGAAATTAGAAAAAGCGTTGAAAGAAACTCAGATAACATTGAGGAGCGAATTTGTCGGAGCAGTCAACTCAGTAATGAACCAGATTTGGGAGCAACTTTATCCATACGACGACTACACAGGAATAAGACTCTCAATAAAAGAAGGTGATTACGTCCTTGAACTTAGAGATCCGAGTGGAAACTGGATAACAGTCGAAGGTGTAGCAT
>JAGHBM010000078.1 GCA_021160955.1 Candidatus Aenigmatarchaeota archaeon | reverse complement strand
GTACTTCCATATGAGCGTTCCATTTCTATCAAAGGTATAAACATTGCTGTTTTGATCACCTATCACGATCTCATTCCCAGGTGATTCTCCCACTGCATCACCGATTCTCACATCTTTAGGTGGACTGTCCATGGTAACATTCCATACCAACTTTGGTTCAGGACCCGAAGTATTGAAGAGATATAACTTACCTTGATTAGTTCCCCAAGGTGTTCCAATTGCTATTTCGTCACCTGGATCATCAAGAATGTCTCCCATATCTATACTGTTGATTGTTCCCAGGTCAGTGCTGTTCCATAATTCGTTGAAATTCTCATCGTAGATGTGGAGTCTCTTAGTAGTTCCCACGAGTATTTGATTACCGGAATAACAAGACACGTTTCCGACGTAGACTATGTTGGGAGTTTCAGAGTCCGGAGCGGAGATGTTTCTGATCTCTTCCCCCGTGCTTCCGTTCAAGAGGTAAATTCTTTGAAGGGTTGCATAAACTACCTCGCTTTTTCCTTTATTGTCCACATTACCAACTGCAATGCTTCTTCCTTCTTCATCATCGGCAGAAAATTTCCATGCCATTGTACCTGCAGTATCGTTGCAGTTCAGCACCTCAACAGTACCAACTTTTCCAGCACCCACACCATAAACGAATGCAATCTCATTTCCAGGATAGTCTGTGAGATCATCGACATAACAACCGGTAACACTTATATATCCTGTGGAATAGTCCCATAGTTTTTCTCCATCGGATCCGGAAACCACAAAAACATTTGGTGTAGGTGTCTGGGTTCCTATCGATATTTCATTCCCTGGGCGTGAAGTTATGTTGCTCACGTCTATCTGAAGAAGTCCACCACTGTTGGTCCCTGCAGTGATGTCCGTTTTGTAAACGGTTGTTATTTTTCCAGTTACGTTGAGAATGGCATTTAAGATGGTGCTGTTCTTGGGGAGTTTTACATAATATATCTCGTTTCCACCCGTCTGATTCGGGTAGTCAAACTCAAAATAGTTAGCAAAGGTGCTTCCATCGTTCAGTTGAGTTTCCTCGTAGATGAATGTCGGTGATTGAATGTTTAAAGTGGTAGTTAGTTGAGTTGAAGCCCTGACAACTGCTATTAGAGAAATTGCTACAATCAACAGGGCTAAAAAACGATTAAAATGCATAATTTAATTTAGAATCAGTTTAATAAAAATTTATTTTTTGAATTCTTCCATTTGCTTTCTTAATTCTCTTATTTCCTTGCTCAGGATGAATTCTTCGTCGTCGAACTTTTTTATGATTTTTCTCAGCTGTCTGAATTCTACTTCCAATATTATCAGGTAAACTACAACCACAACGGAGAAAATCACCAATAATTCCAATATTGGGATATTCAATCCGAAGAGATACATAACATCACTAAAAAATATTTTGATCCGCTATATAAAAAGTTTATCTTCATATTAAGTAAATGGTGTTATTTGAGGCTTGTTCTCATTTCAATGCTCTTGAGACAATCTATCTTTAATAAATAGAAAACGTTAAGTTTTAGAAGTTTACTTTACACCTTCTTTCAAGTCTTCTTTGACGACTTTAACTCTTTTGTACACTAAAACTCCTGAACCAATGAGTACTATCAGCACTATTAAAATTTCTATCGCTCTGGCGGTTTCACTGCCACCGCCGACCACATAAAATCTTCCAGTCCCTCTTGCAAGAGTCACAAAGTTCTCTCTGAACGATGCCGATGCCAAATACATACCAGTTGGTGCCGAGATTGGTATGAAGTATTCCTCAGTTAGCTCTGTCTTTTTCAATGGTTCCATACTTTCGAGTTGCTTCATATCGGTTGCAATTACATCCATTCCTGGCGTATATATCTCAACCTCAAGGTACGGATATTCAACTTTTTCTCCTCCATTGATGACCAGTATGTCCAGTCCGACGGGTCTTCCTGCCCTGTATTCTTCCTTCCTTGGTGTGACTATGACAGTTGGATATGATTGTTTGTAAATTACGGTTATTGTTTTTATTTCCTCGGATTTCATATAACCGACAATTATGCTGGAACTGTCTTCTCCACCGGTAAATTGAAGCATGTTGCCGAATGAGTCTCTCACATTCAGGATATCCTCATATGATATAGGGAGGTTCAATACGACGTTCTTATAATCTTCTTTACCGAAATTCTTAAGATATATGTCCATCTTTATCTTGACTTTCTTGTTTTCTAATTTCTCCAACACGCTGACATCTCTGTCAACTTCAATGATCGGTGGAGTCAATATCCTTATCTCATAATTTCTCGTTTCATACGGTTGTATGGTGCTTTCCCAGAACATGGTCTTTCCATTTGGTGTAACATCAAAGTCAACAGGTTCTTCTATTTTCTTCCCAGATTCATCGTAATAAGTGGCATATCCCTTTTCGGTGTCTCCGAATGTATCTATTTCGAACCTTGCCTTTACAGGTACTGAGTTGGGGTTGTAGACTGTGAAATCTTTCATCCACAAAACGGACCTTCCGACCACCGCTCTCTTGGCTTGCTGGAACTTCCCTTCTTCCATCTCAAGAGGTTTCATCGCTTTTGGCAAGGTAACTCTTATTACACCGAGTCCTCTGGCTGAGATTGATTCTCCGGTCAACGGGTCGAATCCGGATATTATCACGGGAACTGCATAAAGTCCCGGTTCGGATACATTCATCCAATAGGTAACGTTTATCATTCCACCATTCCCAAGATACCAACCATCTCCAGATGCATTATAGAATTCATATGCAGCGACGGGAACATTTCCTATTGTGAACGTTCCATTGTCGCTTATGTCGTAGTCTGTTCCTTCAGTCCATTCCACCCAACTTGCCGTACTGTTTTCCCTGTAATAGACCTTGACCCTTCCCTTGTAGATGTCCAAGTGATGATCTATGTCAGTTGAGTTTGGTACGTAATCTATGAACTTTATTCCAGCGATCTTGTTGTCCGTTGAGTTGGTCTGAGCCTCCAATACTATCGTTACATTGATTATTTCAGGATGGTTGGGATCGTATGCCACGAGGTCTTTGTATCCTATTAACCTCTTGGACGAGACCGAAACTATTACCGAGGGTTGTGCTTTTGTCAATGGAGTTCCGGATGGAGTCTTCATGGTGCTGTTTCCAGTGAAGTTGTATTGATCTCCAACAGTCATATCTTTATGTGAGATAACATCGTAAACGAGTTTTATCTTCTCGTTTGGATTTAGATTGTGTCCTATCGTTCCACCTTCTGATAAGGTTGCAGCAGAGACATCGGTGATGGTGATGTTGACCAAACCATTGTTTGCTCCCGTATTAGAGGGTTGTGTTACACTCTGAGTGTATCCACCAGATAGTTCGTAATCTTTGGTGGCGTTGACGAAGTAAACCTTTATAGAGGTGGTGTTGATGGTGAAATTACCATGGAATGACCCAGCTGTGGTGTTGACTGGAACGACACTCAAGATATGGACGAATTTTGCAGGGGCATTTTCATTCCCAGTATGCTGTGCTGTATCTGTTACAGTGAGTACATCACCGCCCTGTTCGGGATTTATGTAGCCTGAAACCTGTTTTTCGTTGCTCATGTCTATCTTGTAGAGAATTGTGAGGTTGTAAGTGGTGTTAACATACCTATAATAGTAAGTCCCATTCCAAACCACTTGCCAATCGAAGTAAGATGCAAAATAAGGTTTTGTTGAACTTCCAGTGTTGTACCATGTTGTATCGCTTGAGGGGGGATCAGTTGTGTACAACCTGCCGTCTGAAGGCTTTAAGAGATATCCGGCACCATTGCTGTAGTTTCCAGATTTCTTTACCGTGTCAGGTTCTCCGGTGGTCGCGCTGACCTCGTATAACTTCCAATAGGTAACGTTGTATGTGAGATGATTGTTTGGTTCTTCCGATTGATTTGCCATGTTCCTTATGAATCCTCTCACCAACCAACTTCCTCCACCCGATTGAAGGGCCATATCTATGCCCTGTCTTATTGGACCCTTGGAGAACTTGGTGTTTATCGTTATACCGGTGAACGTGCCGGTCGATCCGTAATCGGCATGAGCTCCGGGTTCAGTTCCTTGATCCAAGTTCAAATTATCCGTTCCATCAGCAAAATTAACACCTTCCTTTATTGTTATGTTGAATGTTAAAAGAACTGAATTACCGCCCGAGAGATCCCCGGTCCACGTTGCCTTATCGTAAAAATTGTCTGAGTCAGTGTCCTGTCTTCCAGGGGTACCGACACCACCAGAGGTAGGTACGCTGGATATGTTGACTGCATCTTGGCCTGTTGGTCCGGTATCCTTTGCGAACTGAACACTTACCGTTACACCACTCAATGTAGTTGTTCCGGGGTTTGTTATGTTGAGTGTGAAGTTCAAGACGTTGGTATCTCCACCAGAACCAATGTTATCAGCATCGTATAAATCGTAACCACCTTGCCAGTTGGTGATCGTTGCATTAAGCTGTATAACAGGGGCAACACTTGAATCGGTTATACCATAATCTTGGTCAGCTGCGACACTATCAGATGTGTTCACGTAAAGAGTTTGTGGATCTGAGTGCCCTCCATTTGGAGATGATACAGTGGACTTGTATGCAACGTAAGATTCCCCACCAACGCCATACCTCAGAGTTGTTTTGTCATTGGTGGAGACGTTCAGTCTGACCTCTTGAAGGACATCGTATGGGTTTGGAACTGAAACCTGGAAATAACCATACCTACAGGGGTTTGCTCCGGGGTCGCAACCTGTGAACACATTAGAATCGGGTGCTCCGTTTGGACCATAACTCGCCCTGACTTGCTCTATGAGGTATGCTCTCGGTCCGGGAGTTGCCACTGCAAAAACAGGTAAGAATAGAATTAGAGCAAAAACTAATACCGCAAACATCACACGCCTGCTCATCTTTTTCACTTTATAGTTTTTGATTGTGAAAATATATAAGCTTTTATTGGCTTTCGGACGCCCGATTCTAAAAATTTAGATTTCTCTCAATTTTCTTCTTATCCTGTCCAGCTCTTCCTCAAACCTTTCTTTCTTCTTGTACATTCTTTTAAACATGAACAAGATGAACAGAAGCAATATTAATAACAATAGATTTGAGCTTATCTCTATGATCTTTTTTCCACTCACATAGAATTTCTTTTGATCTGATAGTATCGTGACGAGATCTTCTTTGAATTTTGTATCGAGTTCATACTCTCCCGGTTGGAATCCCTTGAGATCTATGGTCTCTTCAAATTCCTTTGGTTTGTTACCGACATCGAGAATGTCCGCGTATTGCGTTTCAAGTCTTGGAATTGGTCCGGTGGTCTCGATTTCTATGTAACCCCAATTTTCTCCCCTTGGTATGACGGTTATATGAACGTTGGCTTTATCTTTTTGGGAGAAGTTGTAGTTATCGAGCCTGACTATGAGGATCGGGGGTTCTTGTCTGTACGTTATCGTAAAGGTTCTTTCTTCGGATGGAAACATTAGATCGAACTCACCCCAAGTCTCATTACCCCTCGAAAAGAGATCTATCCCAGAATATCCCACTATGTTTTTCTTGGGTTGCCTCAATATGTACGTGACATTCTTGTACGCTTCCTTGGCGAAGTTCTTTATGGTGGAATTTATTTTCAATATTATGTATTCACCATCTTTGGATATCGGCGAGACATCCTTTCTTATTTCTATCACCGGAGGGGTGAACATCTTGATCCTTATAAATTTCTTTTCTCCTGGATCGAGTTTCACTTTGAATCTAACTTTTGAATCTAGAATGGATAATCTCTCTTCATTTCCATCTTCTACTACGTGAACTGATATGGCATCCTTGAACACTTCCGTTGCTACATAGTCTTCAACCGTGAAGTCGTTGGTATTTTCTATTTGAAAGTCCTTGGTCCAAATGACTGGGCTTCCAACGATTGATCTCTCTTGGTTCCACTCGCTCTCAGTGATGGTCAATTTTGTGACGTGGACCTTGACCATTAGAAAACTATGAACTTCTTCCGATATTATCGCATCCCTATAATAGTTGTATCCTGACATCTTGGTTATTATCTCGTTCTTGCCTTGTGGGAGTGATGATACATAAGTTATCCTCAACTTCTCTTTGTTGTACAGGTTCAACTTCTTCTTAAAGTCTATCAAGTATTGATGATAAACTTTTTCGCCCACTTTGACAGTTCCCGCATCAGTTAACGTGTAATTTCTGTCAAGAGTCGAGTTGATCCATCTACCATTCTTATATATCTGGATTTTCACGTCCATTACTTTTCCTTCCTTGGGTGCGAGTATCATGAGCTTGTTGTCTCTGATCCCCTTGTCTCCGGTGTCGATTACACCATAGGTTACATTGATGTATCCGATGTTACCCACCACATAAGATGAGCTCTCTTCCTTGAACAGGTCTGCGGTGTAATTTCGTGTGACTCCCGGTGGTCCACCACCTCCAGGAGGTTTAACCGTCACACCTGGTATGAAAATTGATTTTTCTACGAATCTCTTTTCCGGTGTTCCAGAATCCGTGATGAGCGTCGAGTTAAATGAAAACGTGTAGTTCTCATCCTTGCTCTCAGAACTTGAGCTTGCATAGAATTCGAGTATAAGAATATCGTTGGGATTCAACGGTGTCAAAAGGTTTACGTTTGCTTCAACAAAATCACCAAAATTAGTTATGTTCGCTTGACTTGTAACGTCGAACATCTTTGGGCCAATGCCTTCATATACTCTTATATCTGATATGGACCAATGGATTGAATCACCACTCTCTGATTTTGATGGTGTTTTTGAATAAAGAATTACCCTATGTATGGGTAAGTTATAACTTCCAAGGTGCTTTACTTGGTCTCTGATTCTAAGGGTTCTTCCTGCGTTATCATTTTTCTCCAACATGATGGTTTTTGTTGCAACAGAGTCTATCTGATACAATGTTGGCGGGTCCACATAACTCTCGATCTCACCACTGTAAAAGGAGTCCCCCCATATGACTTCCCAGTCGTACGAAGAAGAAAAGTAATTTTTTTCCCCAACTGGAAACTGCTTGGTGTAAGATATCTTTCCAGGATCTAATTCAAAACTTTTGGTGGAACTTGCAATTGGTGTTTCATTTCCAATTTCATATATTGCCCATCCATTCACCCTGTACTTTAGATCCTTTGCCATGTTCTTTATAAACCCTCTTACTGTCCATCCACCTTCCATGAGCTTGTTGAGATCGATTCCCTGTCTAACCGGACCCTTGGATGCCCTGTCTTTAACTCTTATTCCCGTGAAGGTAGAATCTTGAACATAGGATGCTTTACATTCTCCGGCCAGTTCGTCCATCCTCAAGTTCTCGTCGAAATTCAAGTTAGGAGTTATTTCACCATCAAATACTATCTGAACTTCTTTATCGATATCACCGAACCAAGTCAGTTTATCGTACACGCCGTCGTTGTCGGTGTCTTTTCTTCCCAAACTCTTGTAGCTCGTTGCCACGGGGTTTATTATGTTCATTGCATCGTTCCCCTGGTACACGTCTTTTCTCACCTGTAACGTCAATGTCACATTTGAAAAAGTTACGTTCGATGTCAAAGTTATTCTAAAGGTAAGTATATTCTTTCCATGATGGAGATCCTTTCCACCATCTTTGTTTTGGTATTGTAGAGACATACGAATTAGTGATACGTTCTTAGTTATTTCGTAGTAAGATGATTCCATGGAGTCGGTTGTGTTGAAGAACAAATTTGTCTTATCATCTCCATAGGGGGAAGATGCCGTTGATCTGTAAGCCGTTGGTGACAAGAGATTTGTTCCGTCCGTGGACGTCAAGGTGATTTGTATGTATTGTAAAACGTCCTCGTCGTTTCCAACTGAAACGCTTAAGTATCCCCTCTTGACGAGGTTCTCCAAAGTCCCGTTCATGAAATATTGAGCGTTTACCTTTTCATCGAGATAAGAAGTTGGATCACATTTCCCCGCGTGCGTTAGAAGAATAACGATAGTTATCGTGAACACGATCGCAAACATTTTTTTCATGATTAGAATAGTGAGAAATTCCATAAAAAGTTAGCCCACACATATTTAAGCTTTTCCCAACAAAATATAAGTGCACATTTGACAATGTTCAAATCAAAAAGGGGGTGTAATGTAGAATGACCGATGGAATCGCTGAAGAAGTTTTCAAAGAAGTAACAGAAAAGTACTTAGATCCAATAAGGCAAGCCCTTGAGAAGGTTGAAAAGAAATCCTATGAGTTAGGTCTTTCTGACGGAAGGGAAGAAGCGGAGCAGGAATACGCAGGAAAGGTAGAAGATCTTAAGAAGGAATTCGAAGAGACTTTGAAAGTCAAAGAAGAGGAATACAAATCCACCATGGAAAGCTACAGGACAGAGATAGAGGGTTTAAGAAAGGAAGTTAACGAAGCAACGAAAGCATTAACTTATTTCATGTCGCAATTTGCAGATGTTGAAGAAAAGATAGAAGAATTGGAGAAGCTTCCAGAGATAAGCAAAGAAGATGTTAAGAAGGTAAAAAAGAAGGCAAAGAAATTGTTGAAGAAACTTCAATAGAGGGAATAACTTTCCCTCACTTATTTCTTATTTTTCTTTGGTTTGTACTTGTACTTCTGTTTTGGTTTTCTGGTAAGCTTTTTCTGAATCTTGTATTTCAATCTCTCTTCCTCTTCCTTTAGGATTTCCCGTGCCAAGAATCTTATG
>JAGHBM010000050.1 GCA_021160955.1 Candidatus Aenigmatarchaeota archaeon | reverse complement strand
CGTTAAATGTATAAATTTGCAATGCCATCATTAATAATATGATTAATGAATTCCCCCTCCAATGGCACATAACGGTAAAATGTGATCAAAATTGTAAACACTGCTACATGAGAGATGAAGAATTCTATGAAAATCAACTTAAAAATCCACTATCATATGAAGACATCATAAAAATAATAGATATGTATTTGGAATTCACAGATGAATGGAGTTTTAGAAAAAGGATAATTTTTACTGGTGGTGATCCCCTTCTTAGGAGCGATTTCTTTGATATTCTGAAGTATACCAAGGAAAAAGACATTCCAGTTGATATTCTTGGAAATCCATTTCATTTAAATGAGAGTATAGTCGAAAAACTCGAGAAGTTAGGCGTGGTATCATATCAACTGAGTATAGATGGTATGAGGGAAACACACGATAGTTTAAGGAGTAAAGGAAGTTTTGACGATACTATGAGGGCAATTAAGTTGCTGAAGAGATCAGGTATAAAAGTTAAAATAATGTTCACAATAAGTAAAAAAAATGAAAAGGATTTATTGGATGTCATAGACTTGGTTGCTAGATTGAATGTAGATTTATTTGCTTTCACAAGGCTTATCCCGATTGGATCTGGAGAATCCTTGAAAAAGTACGTATTCACTGATTTAGAATATAGAAGTTTGTTACTCAAAGTTATTGAGAAGTACAGAGAGCTAAAAGAAAAAGGTTTTAGAACCTATTTTGGAAGAAAATCTTGTGATCCATGGATACTTTTAGAAAGAGATTTGGGGCTATTGCTTCCTGAAGATCTGGAAGATGAGGAGAAGAATTTGTTCTTAAAAAGATGCCCTATAGGGAAGCACCTCTGTATATTGGCAGATGGAATTGTTCTCTCTTGCAGAAAGCTCCCAATACCTATAGGGAAGTTACCTGAGCAGAATTTTGAAGAGATAATCAACTCTAAGAAAATGAAGTATATAATGGAAGATAGGGGAATAAATAGAAAAAAGAACTGTAAAAGATATGTTAGGGGATGTGCGGCAATGTCTTATGCTTTGACTGGTGACATAAGAAATCCAGATCCAAATTGTTGGTGTTAATATGAAGATATGTTTAATAAGCAAGTACCCTCCCATAGAAGGTGGGGTCTCATCCAAGAATTATTGGGTATCAAAGGCTCTTGGAAAGATGGGACACAAAGTCTATGTTGTAACAAATTCATGGGAAGTAGAAGACGATTACAGAGAATTTTTTAGAGAAAGAGATCTCGATTTCTATCAACCAAAGAATGTCAAAGTTTTTAACACAGATCCGTTGTCAATTCCTCACTACATCCCTTATTCAAAATCCTACGTAGAAAGAATTTCAAGCCTTGCGATAGAGGTAATAGAAAAATATGACATAGATCTGATAGACTCAAAGTATTTGATACCCTACGTAGTTGCAGGATATTTTGCGTCTCATTTCACAGAAAAGCCGCAAATTCTAAGACACGCTGGTAGCGATATTAGGAGATTGATATATTCACCATATATGAATACATTATTGATAAAAATTTTGAAATCCGTTGACACAATAGCGACTTATCCGTTTATGGTTGATGATTTTAAGAGTTTCGGTGTACCCGATGAGAAATTAATACTTTTGGAGGGATATTCAGTCGATACAAATGAATTCTCTCCCGATAAATCAAGCTCCCTAAGAGAATATGGAGTAGATGGTGATGTTCCACTATTGACATTTGTTGGTAAACCTCACAGATCAAAGGGAATATTCCACTTTTTAAGGGCTCTCAAAAGAATAAAAAGCAAAAAATATTTGGCTCTTCTGCTTATAGGAAAACGTGGAAGATATCAGAAAGAGATTATTGATGCTGTAAACGACTATGGACTTAATGAAAAAGTAAAAATTTTGGATTTTGTCCCCCCATGGAAGATGCCAAAGATATTTGCAAGCTCTACAGCGGTGATATTACCGGAATATAATTTTGGAGTTGATATACATCTATCTCTAATTCCAAGGGAGGCGATGGCTTCTGGCACCTGCCCAGTTATCAGTAAAGATCTTTACAATAAATATTCATGGATAGGAGTTAAGGATGGTAAAGAGGTTGTTGTGATAGACCCAGCCAATTCTATGAGTTTTTCCAAGAAATTATCTAAAATAATAGATGATCCCAGATTTGCAGAAGTTATTGGTGCTAATGCAAGGAGAAAGTCTGAGAGTGTAGAGAATTTTGTCAAATACATTTCAAGATTGATTGAAGTTTATGAAAGTGTGTTATAATTCTATTGATACTTTCAGCATGGGTTATTTAACCTATAAATTTGTCAGAATATTTCTAATTATTATGTTGAATAAGGTAGAGATAGTTGTAGGTTTTTTATGTAACAACAACTGCATGTTTTGCTCAGTTGGAAACAGAAATTTCAACAAGTCAACTGAGCAAATCAAAATGGATATAGATAGAGCCGTGAAAGAGAATCCGAACGAAATAAACTTCACCGGTGGTGAGCCTACCATCCGAAAGGATATATTTGAACTCGTTAAGTATGCAAGCGAAAAAGTTAGCGACGTAAGGATTACGACCAATGGAAGGATGCTTTCCAAAAAGTCGTTCACAAAAAAGATTGTAAAGTCTGGTCTCACAGGTGCGATATTTTCTATACATAGTCCTTATCCAAAAGTCCATGATTATTTAGTACAGGTAAATGGGGCATTTATACAGGCGATAAACGGGTTGAAGAATTTGAAGAAGTTCACCGATAAAATAGATGTTAACATAGTCATAAACAATCTAAACTACAGATCGCTCCATAAACTCACTGAGATGCTATTTAGTAAGTATAATGTAAGATCAATATGTTTCATATATCCGGATATAGACGGAAATTTATTGGAAAACACATG
>JAGHBM010000057.1 GCA_021160955.1 Candidatus Aenigmatarchaeota archaeon | reverse complement strand
GTATAAATATTGTAACAATAGATCACCTTATTTTTTCTATCAAGATCGCGGGACAAACCCTGGTTACTCCCTCTATTTTACTCAACTCATTTATGAATTTGGAAAGCTCTTCAGAGTTCTTCAACCACACTTCCATCATTATCATGTGATCTCCACTCGAGGAATACAGAGACCTTATCCTCTTGATCTTCTTGAGTTTTCCGATGACAGACAAATAGTTTTCCGGCTTCGTGTCCAATCCTATCACGGCATTCACATCAAATCCGAGTTTCTTCTCATCAACATCGATGGTATATCTCCTTATGATACCTTCCTCTTCCATCTTCCTTATCCTCTTTCTTACAGCAGTCTCACTGACCCCCAGAGACTTTGCAATCTCCATAAAAGACGTCCGAGAATTCTTAAGGAGTATCTCGATTATATCTAAGTTTGAAATTCGAACCATAATGTTTATATATATGAACAAATATATATAGTTTACGTATAAAAAAGTTTGAAGGTGATCATATATGGAAGAAAATGATGAAATGGGCATTCCACTCTTGGGCGACAAATTTCCAGAAATGGAAGTTCAGACAACTCACGGTAAGATGAAACTGCCTGACGATTTCTCCGGGAAATGGTTCGTATTGTTCAGTCACCCTGCAGATTTTACACCAGTCTGTACAACTGAGTTCGTGGCATTTCAGGAGAGGTACGAGAAATTCAAGGAGCTCAACTGCGAACTCATAGGACTCAGCATAGACCAAGTATTCTCACATATAAAGTGGAAGGAGTGGATAAAGGACAACATAAAGGTCAATGGAAATCCAGTAGAGATAAAGTTTCCAATAATCGCAGATGACACCGGAAACATAGCGTGTCAATTGGGTTTGATCCATCCAAACAAGGGAACGAACACCGTGAGGGCCGTTTTTGTAGTTGATCCTGAAGGTGTCATAAGAACGATACTTTACTATCCACAGGAACTTGGCAGGAACATGGATGAGATACTCAGAATAGTGAAAGCACTGCAAATCTCAGACAAGAACGGAGTTGCAATGCCAGCAAACTGGCCAAACAACGAAATAATTGGAGATCACGTGATAATACCACCAGCATCTGACGAAAAAACGGCAGAAGAGAGGATGAAATCAGCTGAAAAAGGAGAGATCAAGTGCTTCGATTGGTGGTTGTGCCACAAGAAACTTTAGGTGATAATATGCTATCAAAAATACCAATAGATCTGGACAGGATGAAAAAAGAGGACATAGACAAGGAAATTTTGAGAAAGGGGATAATAGCGGAGTTGGACGCCATAGACCTCTACGAACAGATGGCAAGTATGACAGAAAATCCAGAAATAAAAAGAGTCCTACTCGACATTGCAAGAGAGGAAAAAGCCCATGTGGGCGAGTTCCAAGCGTTATTGATGAAAATAGACCCCGAGCAGGTTGAAGAGATGGAAAAGGGGAGAAAGGAAGTAGAAGAGATGTCACAAAATTAACTCGTCTTCTTTTTTTAATTTTTTGTTGTTAAAACTGTTAGTGAAGGCTATGAACAAACTCGTAAAAAAGTTGGAAGAACTGAAAAACTCGAACGTTCAAAAAACTGTGAATTCAAGAATTTCAGAGTTTAGAGACATTGGAAAATCAGATGAGAAGATATTCAGCGAACTCTGCTTCTGCATACTCACTGCAAACTTCAACGCCGAAAGATCTATAAAAATCCAGGAAAAAATTGGAGCAGGGTTTTCACGATTTTCACAAACAAGATTATCCAGCGAGCTGAGAAGACTTGGTCATAGGTACCCAAACACGAGGGCCAAGTACATAGTAGAGGCAAGAAAATTCAAGAAGGACTTACCAAAAATTCTCAAAACTCTCAAGGGAAACGAACTCAGGGATTGGCTCGTAAAAAACATAAAAGGACTCGGTTACAAAGAAGCAAGCCATTTTCTGAGGAACATTGGACAAGACGACTTCGCCATAATAGATTTTCACATCATTGACATCTTAGTCAGATACGGTATCATAGAGAAACCAAAAACTCTGACAAGGAAGAAATATTTGGAGATCGAACAAAAGTTAAAACAAATCGCAGAGGAGACGAACCTCACCTTGGCTGAGCTGGACCTTTATCTCTGGTTCTTGGAGACGGGTAGAGTATTGAAATAGTTGTTTTGAATTAGCGGAGTCATCACCCAAAATCAAAAACTCAGATCAAAACACTTGAAGTTACACAATCTCGTTAAAAGTCTGTTAGTTTCAATTGCGAGTTCACCGAAAATTACTGTTTTTGAACCAATTAACTAATAAACTTGAAACCAAGTAAGCTACTAATATGCTTAATGGCCAAAAATAAAAATAAGTAAATTCTCCACATCTTGGAATCATTAAACCTGTTTGAAGTAATAGACCTTCAAAACCAAGATGGACTTTATATTCAACCGAACAAGGCGACTCTAAACAACAACTCCAATAAGCGAAATTAGGGAGTATCAAAACTAATAAAATTGTCAATAATACCTTTCCAAAAGTTGGTTTGAAAATTTCTTTGTAGTTCATCATAATTAATTAGTCTATATTCTTTAAAATACTTTTGATTTTAATGGCGGACTCACAACTCTTCGGGATTTCTCACTTCGTGAGAACCGCCTGCGACTATCCCTCGTCATCGTTTCACTCGGAGAATATAACAGCGATTCAACGAAATTGTAGATGCTCTTTCCCCCACCCAACCACCTTTAAAGGAAAAAAGATAATTTAATAAATTAAACCAACTTAACAACTATTATGATGAAGC
>JAGHBM010000081.1 GCA_021160955.1 Candidatus Aenigmatarchaeota archaeon | reverse complement strand
GTTATATTTTAATGGATCTATTTTTGGAATTGCAGCAAAAGCAGAAATAACCCCAAGGAAATCAACGGCATTAGAAATATTCCCCAGAACATCGGCATGTGGCCATTTACTTCTCCTTGGGCGTTCCAATGAGAAGCCACCTGCTCAGGCATTTGTGGATAAAAATAAACGCCAACGGCAAAAGAAATAAAAATTATAATTAAAACAATCAATTCATTTCTCATAACAATAATAAAAATTCGTAGTTAATAAAATAGTATTTCATATTTTAAAACATTTAAAAAGATTTAAAAGTTTATATATGAATTAAGTATAACAATATTTCTATAAAAGGTTGGTGAACAAAAATGGAATTCTCGATTCTGATCGGCGGTGAAGCTGGTGACGGTGTGAAACAAGCAGGAGTAATAATAGCGAAAATATTCAACGAGCTTGGATATCACGTCTTCGTGTATGATGACTACCAGTCCCTCGTAAGAGGAGGGCATAACTTCTCAATAGTCAGAGTCTCTGATGATAAGATATATACCCACGATGACTTCGTTAATCTCATAATAGCCCTAAATCAAGACACGATAGATAAGCATTCCTGGAGACTGAAAGAAAACGGAAAAATAATATTTGACTCTGACAAGAGTAAAGCTGATGGGGTTGGGATAAGTGCAACCACCTGGGCAAGGGAGAAAGGAAGCCTGCTCTTGAGAAATTCAGTGTTCATCGGTGCAATGTGCAAATATTTTGGAATAGAATTGGAAATAGCAAAGGATATAATAAAAAAATCGTTCAAAAGGATGATTGACGAAAATCAAGAGGCTTTGGATTTCGGTTACAATTCACTGGAAAAAAATCATGACGTCAAGAAGATTGGTCCACCAAGAAAAATTCTCACTGGTAACGAAGCCGTGGCACTGGGAGCCGTCGGCGCTGGACTAAAAATATACATTGCATATCCAATGACTCCTTCTACATCTATACTTCATTTCTTGGCAGCAAAGGAAGACGAACTTGGTGTTGTAACGGTTCAAGCAGAAAATGAAATAAGTGTTGCAAACATGGCAGTTGGTGCGGCGTTTGCAGGCGCAAGAGCAATGGTTGGAACGTCGGGAGGCGGCCTCGCTCTCATGGGAGAAACGATAAGCTTATGTTCAATGAGTGAAACCCCTGTTTTATTTGTCAACAGCCAGAGAGCAGGACCAAGTACCGGCATACCGACGTATACAATGCAAGCAGACCTCAACTTCGTATTGAACATAGGTCATGGTGATGTGACCAAAATAACGATAGCTCCGGGAGATATTGAAGAAGCATATTATCTTGCCGCCAAGGCGATGAACCTCGTATGGAAATACCAAGTTCCTGGAATCTTATTGATAGATAAGCACATAAGTGAGAGCACGTCATCAGCAGAATTAAATGAAGTGAAAAAAATTGAACCAAAGCTATGGGATGGTAAAGGCGAATATAAGAGATATTTGCTCACCGAAGACGGTATCTCTCCACTGGCATTTCCAGGACAGATCGTTGGAGTAAAAGGATCGAGCTATGAACACGACGAAGGGGGTATAACGATAGAAGAGGAAGTTGATCTCATAGCAAAGATGCAAGAAAAAAGATTGAGAAAAATGGAAAAGCTCAGAGAAGAGTTGAAGAATGAGGAAACTGTTAAAGTTTACGGCAATCCCAACTCCGATGTCGTCATACTCACATGGGGATCAACCAAGGGAGCCTGTGTGGAAGTTGCAAAAGAGCTGAACTTGAAAGTTGTTCAACCGATATTTCTTGAGCCAATGCCAACATGGGAACTTAAAAAACATTTGGAAGGAAAAAGAGTGATAGGTGTTGAATGTAATGCCACCGGGCAACTTTCTAACATTCTTGGAATCAAGGAAAAAATATTGAAATACGATGGAAGACCTTTCACACCAAATGAGTTGAAGAAGAAGTTGGAGGAGATTTTATGAACTTGGAAACTGGAGCAAAAATAACATGGTGTCCCGGTTGTGGGAATTTCATAATCCTCTCAATGCTAAAGAAAGCAATAAACGAATTGGTAGAAAACGGAACGAAGCCAGAGAATATAGTCATGGTATCCGGAATAGGATGCCACGCGAAGATTGTTGATTATGTGAACGTTAATAGCTTTTACTCCATACACGGAAGAGTTCCGCCAACTTTGACTGGACTGAAACTTGCCAATCCTGACTTGGTACCAATAGGATTTGCCGGTGATGGTGATGCATACGGAGAAGGAATTTCTCATTTAATATTTGCAGCCAAAAGAAACGTGAACGTGACGATGATAATTCACAACAACAGGATATATGGATTGACGACTGGACAATTCTCCCCAACAACACCCGAGGGAATGAAAACCAAAACGACACCCAGAGGCAGCATAGAATACCCATTGAATCCCATAAAGCTGATGATCTCGGCAGGGGCAACGTTCGTGGCCAGGGCATCCACCACCGACATGAACCATCTAAAAGATATGATAGTTGAAGCAGTTAACCACAAAGGATTCTCTATCGTCGATGTTATAGAACCGTGCATAAGCTTCTTCGACTCCACGAAATACCTCAGAGAAAACGTATACAAGCTCGAAGATCATGACCCAACCGATGAGAAAAAGGCAATTGAAAAGGCAGAAGAATGGAACTACACCGCCGAAGGAAAAATTCCTATAGGAATATTTTACAAAGTCAACAAACCTACTTTTGACGAGCTCATTCTAAGGGGAAGAAAATTAGTTTAAATGAGAATTGATGTCTTTCGTAATTTTAAACAACAAAAAATTTTGAGCGAATTTTGAACAAAATTTGAACAAACAAAATAAACGCTAGTAAACATGATTCTCTTTTTGGTGGGCCGGGGGAGACTCTCACCGAACCGCAGGGGACAATCCCCCTTCAGTTCTAGGGAATTCCTGATTCCCCCAATTTTTGGTTGGGATAAACGAACCCAACAATGTATATTTTGGTTGAGTTTGTGAGGCTCAACCAAACTTCTTGGCAAACTTTCAGTTTGCCCAAGATTGTTTCTTTGGAAGTACAGACACTTTCTCATATTTTGGTTGCTTAAAAGCAACCAATGCTTCGTTCTTTCCCTGAAGGCTTTCTCATATTTTGGTTGGGTTACCCGTGGGGCC
>JAGHBM010000061.1 GCA_021160955.1 Candidatus Aenigmatarchaeota archaeon | reverse complement strand
TTTGGGCAAACTGAAAGTTTGCCAATAATATAGGTTGGGTCCCACAAAACCCAACCAAAATTGAAGGGAAGAAGAAAACGTTGGAGGAAACCGTAGGTGTCCTCCCGGTGGAGATCCCTCCGTGCCCGCCAATTAATAAATATTTAAAACATTCTGATCAAAATTATAATGGTAATTGCCATGGCGAGAATAGTCACGATTATTTCTGGGAAAGGTGGTGTTGGGAAAACTACAATTGCCTCCAATTTAGGGGTGGTTCTAAGCAAATTCGGTAAGAGAACGGTAGTGGTTGATGGAAACGTTACTACGCCAAACATCTCTCTTCATATGGGTATACCGTTTTCTCCAATTACATTGCACGATGTACTCAGGGGAGAAGCTCATATTAAGGAGGCAATATATAGACATCCCAACGGAGTTTCAATAGTCCCAGGTAGCATATCGTTAACGGATGTGCACGATATAAACTTAGAAAAATTTAATGAAGTTCTAAGTGAATTGAGCAAAGATGCCGATGTGATCCTCTTGGATGCTCCAGCGGGTCTCGGTAAAGAGGCATTGAAGTCGATGGAAGTTGCACATGACATAATAATAGTTACAAATCCAGACATACCATCCGTTACAGAGGCACTTAAAATAAAAGAATTGGCCAGAACATTAAATAAAAACGTGTTGGGAGTTGTGGTGAATCGATCACGTGGAAAAAAAGGAGAATTGAGCGAGAAAGAGATAAGTGATATAATAGAACTTCCGGTAATAGGTAAAATTCCAGAGGATCCGAACGTTCATCACAGTATAATGTCGAAGACACCTGTTGTTATCTTCAGGCCGAATTCTCCATCCAGTATCGCAATGAGAAAGCTCGGTGCCGATCTGGTTGGCGAAGAAGTGAACATATCTCAGTTTGGAATATTTCAAAGGCTCATCAATTGGTTGACTAAATGATTTTTAAGATTTGAGAATGTCATTTAAATTAATTTCTAATGTAGCTACAGGAGTTTCAAGTTCAAATTTTTCAAGTACTTCTGGATGGATCTCACCTATTATACCTATTATTTTTTCATCGACTATTATACTTGCAGATCTGCCCTCGATGAATCTCTTATCTTTTATCGGCTTTAGAGTATATTCTATTGCCAAGTTTCTCATTATTGCATCCAGTACAGATGAAATTCTTTCGTAACCTACATCGATGTCAGCTATCGTAACCGATAGATTTCTGAGGTCTTTTGTTTTTGTTTCCATAGTTTTATCAGGTTTCACAATGTCTCCTATCTCAAAAATACTTTGAGGAAATTCAACATGCTTGTTTTTTGATAGGAATTCCAAAGAGGTAGGTATCAATGAGTTTCTTAAAACGGACCAGGTACTTGATATTGGATTTTCTATTTCAACGACAGGTTCGTCGATTCCCATTTTTTCGAGAAGAACGTCCTTACTGCTTAATATGAACGTCATTATCTCTTGAAGACCAACGCCGATGCATATCTCTCTAACTCTGTTAGAAAATACTTCTAAATCAGTTTCTTTTCCTCTTGTCCATATTCTAATTTCTTCTGGCTCTATTTTGTTATATCCGTAAGAAATTGCAACTTCTTCGGCAATGTCTCTCCAGTCCATTATATCATCCCTGTACGGCACGTAGTTTACCCTTATATTTTCTCCGTTTAACGATACATCGAATCTGGATTTTTTAAGTAGGTTTATAATTTCTTCTTTTGTTAGTTCTATTCCCAAGATTTTTTTGCAATCTTCTATTTTCATCTCTTTGGTTTTAGGTGTTAGATTGGGTGTGGTTATTTTATCATTTCCGTATATTACGTCTACAGAATATATTTCTCCTCCCCTCTCTTTCAATGCAGTTACCATAACGTTTAATGCGATATTTAAGTATCTCAAATCGTGACCAGATACTTCTACGAAAACATTTTTTGTTGTTTCATCTACTCTTCCCGTGTAATTGGAGTTTATCACCGGTGGCATGGATAAGACGTTCCCCTCACTGTCTATGAAGATAGGATATTCTTTATGGTTAGCAATCAAGTGTCCATATTCCTTTCCCTTCGGATGCTTTTCAAGTATTTCTTTTAATGTCATTTCCTCTTCAAACCCCAGTGGGGCAAATTTTAGTTCAGTTGGTTTGAAGGTAGTGTATCGAATCGGCCATTTTATTTTATCGTAATCATAGACTCCTATTGCAGCGAAATCTCTCTTTCTCCCGAACGTTTGACAAACCTTCTCTTGTAGTTGTATCATCTGTTTTATTGATTCGTCGTCAAATGTAAGATTCTTAACTATTGCGCATACGGTCTTTGGTCTGACACTTTCCACTTTTTTATCTACTATCACTTCAAGACAGGACTTCTTCACATCGAATTTTGGCATTCCCAACTCAATTCCGTAGTAGCCTCTAAGGTGTCTCGCGATACCTTCAACACTCCATAGATCCGGTCGATTCGTGTCCTTTATGTCGATTTTTATCGTGTCGTTGTCAATCTCTTCAATTTCTCCTTTGACGAATAACACGTCATCTTCAAAATTCTCAATATCGATTTCTTTTCCTACAAGTTTTTTCAAGTCTTTGAAGGATATCTCTATTTTTGGCATTTATAACACCTTTTGGTCTCTCAACCAAGATAGGTCATAACTAAATAATTTTCTGATGTCCTTTATACCAAGTGCAGACATGGCAAGTCTATCCAATCCGATGCCCCACGCAATAACTGGAATGTCTATACCCAATGGTTCGGTGAGTTCTCTCCTGAATATTCCCGCACCTGCAAGTTCAATCCATTTTCCTTCATTATTTTTTATACTCAGTTGAACGCTTGGTTCTGTGAAAGGATAATAGTCAGGATAAAATTTAACCTCTTTTGCATTTCCAAATTCCAATGCAAACATTTTAAGCAGTCCCAAGAGTTTCCTTAGGTTCATGTCTTCGCCTATAACGAAACCACCGAGTTGGTTGAATTCTATTAAATGATTCTCATCCATTACATCTGGTCTGAAACATCTCACTAAACTGAAGTATTTCCCAGGTATTTCTATTCCCTTGGAAAGGTATCTTGGTGATATTGCAGTGTCGTGAGCTCTCGGCATCAACCTTCTTGCCTTTTCTTCACTCCATTTGTATTTCCAATTTTCTTCGTGAGACTTTTTTACTGCTTCTACAAGTTTTCTATCCGGAAGATCACCATACTTTGGGTTCTTGAGCGAATATGTATCTGTCCAATCTCTTGCCGGGTGGTTTTGGGGTTGAAACAGTGCATCGAAGTTCCAAAATTCAAGTTCTATCAGTGGGCCTGTCATCTCTTTAAATCCAAGTTCAATGAGTTTCCTTCTGACTTTCATGATAAATTTCTGATATGGATGAATCTTTCCTATATACAGTCTCTTGCCAGGTACTGTTACGTTGTACTTTTTAAAGGAAACCTTTCTCCACAAGCCAGTTTTGAGAAGTGATGGATCGAGAGTAGTTATTTCTTTTCCAACGAATTCCATCGCTCTCTTCTCGATATCTTCTCTCATCTCTTTGACCAAATTTCTTTTCATTAAGATCTCTATATAATTTTTGTCCACTTCTTTGCCGTCATCAACTTTTTTCAAAGCATCAGAGAGATCATATTTCTCTGGAAAATTTTCAAGAATCAGTTTTCCTTTATCAATTTTTATCCATCCATTTTTCTTTGCCCACATTATGGCGATGTCAAAATTTTCTATTCTCTTCTTCAGTTTGCTAATTTCTTTCTCTTTTTTCAACTCTCTTAAAAGATTCATCTCTGGAAATCCTTCCTTTAGGTACTTTTTGCCTTCTGGCGTGAGAGAATACATAGTCATAAATTTTATTTATAATCTATGCTTTTATATC
>JAGHBM010000045.1 GCA_021160955.1 Candidatus Aenigmatarchaeota archaeon | reverse complement strand
GTATGGGTGGTTACGTAATCGCTGCAGTTTCTACAGTGGCAGGATTTTTAATTTTAAGGATGGGAAAAATAGAGAAGAAAATAGAAAATAACAAAAAATAACAAATAGTAAAACTAAAAGAAAATGCATTGACTCATAAACATTCATCAATTGTATTTTTCTGCGTTTTCCCAAACCATCTCAAAGAGAGGCCTTAATGTATCTCCTGCTATGTGACTGCTCTGTGACCAAAGGTGTAAGTCCTGTGTCGGATGTGTTTTTTCATCGGTCAATGCAACTATAACTTCCTTTCCATCAACTATCGCAAACCTTCCTCTGAGACCCTTTATTCCTTTGGTGTTCCTGAGTTTTGCATAACTGCTCAAGTCTTTGATTATTCCTTCGTTTGTTTTCGTAATTGGTGCCGCAATTCTCACATCTACTCCTCTTTTTGCTGCATCTCTCAGCAACTTGTTTTGATTTTCGTAGAGCTCTATAAGACCTTCCTCAGATGTTAGAAGGTATATGTGATCCTTTGCCCTCTTCAAAACTGATTCGAGCTGTTGGTGCATTGCATATCTTCCCCTTATGGCACCTGTTAACTCAGCTGGATTTACCGTTTTCACTCCTTTCTTGTAGAGGGATTTCAGCTCGTCCAAGACCTTGCTCTTCTTAACTTCTTCTATTCTTTGAGTGAGCTCTTTGAAGTCCTCTTCGTGCTTTTTTCTGAGTCTTTCCAATGCTTCGTCTGGAGGTATCGCGACGTATTTCAGTGGTTTATTCGATTGTATCACTACGAAGCCTTTATCTGCCAAACTCTCCAAGACGTCGTAAGTTCTGGATCTTGGAACGCCAGAAAGCTCTGATAAACTACCTGCGGTAGAAGTTCCTTTTGCCAACAAAGTTACATAGAGTTTTCTCTCGTACGAATTAAGTCCGAGTGTTTTTAAAACATCCAAAACTTTTTGACTTGCTACAACTTTTGTCATCTTTACATCCCCCACTATCATTTATTTTGAGACCCAACATTTATAAACTTATCGTTTTGTATCACTCATAAGTGCTAATTCCTAACTTTAAATAAGGTGCTAAAGTATTTAAATATGATTTTAACCTTCTTTTCCCTGGCTCTTGTATAGATCGATTAACCTTTCTATGGTGTCTGCTTCTTCAGGGGACTTGTCAACTCTAACCCTGACGAGCCTTGGAAACCTCAAAGCATAACCAGATTCGTAGTTTGGTGATTTTTGAATCTCTTGGTATGCGACTTCCACCACTATCTTTGGTTTAACTTCAACCGTTTTTCCCTTTTCGCTTGTTATCAAGGGCTTTAGCTTCTGAGTCATTTCTTCGAATTGGTCTTCAGTCAATCCCGTACCCATCATTCCGCACGGAAGAAAACTTCCGGTATCTGGATCTCTCACAGCGAGAACGTAAGAGCTCAACCAATTGGCTCTCTTTCCTTCACCCCACATGGCAGCGACTATGACCAAGTCAAGAGTCTCCATTATCGGTTTTATCTTATACAAGCCACCAACGTGCCTTCCGAACACGTACTTCGAGTCCAAAACCTTTAAGAACACGCCTTCTTGTTTTGCGTTCAATGCCTCGTGATAAAATTCTTCCGCTTTTTTCAAATCATCTGTTATTATTTCCTTTGCAAGCTGGAGCTTTTCTGGAATTTCTTCTACGATACTCTCGAGAATTTTTCTTCTCTCTATGAATGGTGTGTCAAACAGTTTTTTTCCATCCACGTAGGTTACGTCGAACAAGTTCAGTTGGATTGGTATTTTTTTCATCATCTCTTCTATGTTGTATTTCCTCTGTATCCTCTGTGAAAGTTCTTGAAACGGTTTCGGATACCCTGTTTTTGGATCTATGGCGAGTGCCTCACCCTCAACTATACATTCTTCTGCCTTCAATCCTTTTTTACAGAGCTCGACTATGTCGGGGAATTGTTTTGTCACGTTTTCAAGCCTTCTTGTGAAGACCCATATCTTATCCCCTTTCTTGTGAATCTCTGCCCTCATTCCATCGTACTTGTATTCGATCGCAACTTTTCCGAACTTTTTAATTACCTCTTCTATGCTCTTTGCCTTCTCACCGAGCATCAATTGTATGGGTTGACCCAATCTTATTTCAACTTTCTTCAGTCCTTTGAGTCCCTCTTTTTTTGCTATCCTTGCAACTTCGGCAAAATCGGATCTTATGTTCCACGCATATTCAACTGCCTTTCTGAATTCTTCCCTCTCTTCCTTTGTTTTTGGTTTGAGGAAAGCTTCCACTATTGCATCCCTCAATATCCCTTCGGCGACCCCTATTCGAAGCTCTTCTAGGATGGTTCTAGTTATGTATATGGCCTCTTTGGGTTCGGCGGATGCGAACAATTCTGCTATCAGGCTCATCTTCTTTTCCTGTGACTTCTTTCCCTCTATGGATGCGATTTCCCTCAGGTTTTCAAACACCTTTTTGACGGTGAGAACTTTTTTTAGGAGTGTAACTTGCTTCCTTTTCTTCACGCATTCTGCAGCAGTTAGTCCTAAATCTCCGGTCTCTTTGAATATTTTTTCTACCTCATCTTCACTGAGTCCGGTTGCCTTTGAAATAGCCTTGACCATTGTTTTCGTGGCTATTCCTAATTCCTTTTCCGAGTATGGTGGGAAAACTCTTCCAGAAGAGAGAAGAACAACCATTTCGAGGATTTCATCATCAGCTTCTTCAAAAAGTTTTGCGAGAATTTTCGTTTTTTCCAACTTGGATTGGGTGGATTCAAGTTCTTCGTAGTATTTCACGAGATCAGAATACTTCATAAAAAATTATTATTCCCGCCCTTTATTAAAAACTTGGTTTTTCAATTTTTCAGTTTTTTATTTGTTTCATACTCAAAATTTCTTATGATTGGGATAAATGTTGGAATATTCCACGATGATGCCTTGGGAAGGGATCTTGGTAAAAGAGGATCTCAGACCGACATATTATTCTTTAACAGAAAAATGGATGATCATATTTTCACCTTTCTTCAACCGAGAAATGACGAGATCATACCAAAGAGCCAAATATTATCCGTCATAGATACAGCAATATTGTCGGTCGGTGAGCTCTCACCTTCAGTTGGAGAGACCATTCTCATGTTGGATGCAATGAAAATTAACGAAGGTCTAGTGGTTTCAGATGCACCGGAGGTGGTCAAGCCATTGGTAAAGGGAACGAGCCTGGAGTCGTTTGAGTTCGTGAAGAGAGATCCGACCAGCATCATCGAGATGTTAAAATTGATGAACCCTTCACGAGATACTTCGTCTCCAACAACTGTTGTGATAGATCAGTCTTTTAACGTCAAGGGAGTTGGAGACGTTGCACTCGGATTCGTCAAGAGGGGTGTTTTGAGAAAGTACGACAAGTTAATGTTGCTCCCGCCAGAAAAGGAAATTGTTGTAAAGTCCATACAAGTCCATGACAAAGATTTTGAAGAAGCTGCGCCTGGAATGAGGGTTGGTGTTGCGGTAAAAGGTGCTTCTGTTGATGACATGAGGAGAGGAAGCATTTTATCCAAAGATGATTCCATAAAAGTTGGTGATGTTGTGGAAGTTTCATTCGAGCCCAATAAATTTTACACGAACTTCAAGGAAGGTGCATATCACTTGACCGTTGGTATGCAGTCATTGCCGGTGAACGTAGAGATTGTTTCCAACAACAGAATCTTGCTCAGGTGTGGTAGAAAAATCGCATACAGGAAAGACGATGTTTTTGTGCTGCTGGATTTAAATGGAAAGAAGCTGCGATTCGTTGGTGCCGGGCATCCGATATAAAAATTTAAATAGAAACTTCTTCAAAAAGGATATGATTTTATGATAGTTCCAAAAAAGTGTTTCCTGACCAAAGGTGTGGGTGTCCACAAGGATAGGTTGGCGTCGTTTGAGCTCGCGCTCAGAAAGGCTGGAATACAAAAATGCAATCTTGTGAATGTTTCAAGTATATTTCCTCCAAACTGTGAGATGATACCTCGTGAGGAAGGACTCAAACTTCTCAAACCAGGTCAAATAACATTTGTGGTTATGGCGAAGAATGATACGAACGAACCAAACAGGCTCATCTCGGCTGCGGTAGGTCTGGCCATACCCAAGGACAAGAAAGAGTACGGATATCTCTCGGAGCACCATTCCTTTGGTGAAACGGAGAAAAGGGCAGGAGAATATGCAGAGGATTTGGCTGCATCGATGTTGGCGACAACTTTGGGAATAAATTTTAATCCCAAAACCGCTTGGGATGAAAGAAAACAAATATACAAGGCAAGTGGAAAAATATTCAAAACAACACACGTGGCTCAGTCGGCCAGGGGAGATAAAAATGGTCTTTGGACTTCAGTTATAGCTGCTGCGGTGTTCTTGATTTGATTATTTTTTGTCGTTTTTGTTTTGCTCTTGAACATTGAATTTTGTTTTTATTTTAAAAATAAATAAAAAGGCACCAAAGTATTATTAGGTGTGGTTATGGAACTGTTTGATGCCATAAGGGGAAGAAGATCCATAAGAGCTTTTTTGGATAAGCCAGTTGAAGACGAGAAAATAGGTTGGATTTTGGAAGCTTGTAGATGGGCACCCTCTGCTGGAAACAGACAACCGTGGGAAATTATAATTGTCAAAGATCATGACGTCATTGAATCCCTTTCCAGAGCTGCTTATGACCAGGATTGGATATCAACAGCTCCCGTAGTACTTGTAGTTTGTATAAATGAAAGAATTGCTCGTTCCAAATATGGTGAGCGTGGACAGATGTATGCCTTGGAGAGTATTGGTTGCGCAGTTCAGAACATGATGCTCGTTGCACATTCTTTAGGACTTGGTTCCTGCTTTGTCGGTGCATTCGAAGAAGATGAAATAAAAAAGATTTTAGGTTGTCCTGGACACATAAATCCTGTCGCACTACTTCCAATAGGCTATCCAGCCGAGAAACCTGAGACACCAGAGAGAGTTGAGGTTCCCCAGTTCACATACATAGATAAGTACGGAAAGTCTGTCGATTCTCCCGAATGGAAAGGTCTCTTGGAATATGGGAAGAGGATTAAAAGAAAGGTTTTGAGGACATTGAAAAAAATTTGAAAGATAAAAAATGATAGGAAAAATTAGTCGTGAAGAATTAGAAAAGTACGTGTTCAAGAGACTCGGTAAAAGAGATGATAATGTTCTGGTAGGTCCAAAGTTCGGAGAGGATGCTGCTGCCATCAAAGTTGATGAAAAAATTATAGTTGTGAGTTCTGATCCAATAATTTTTGCTGCCGACAGAATAGGAACCCTCGGTATTCACATAGCTGCAAATGATGCTGCGGCATCCGGAGCCAGACCGAGATGGATGACGGTGATATTCTTTTTACCTGATGGATTTAAAGACTTGGACAAAATAACGAGGCAACTCGACAAGGAGGCTAAGAAACTTGGCATATCGATTGTGGGAGGTCATTCGGAGTACACACCTGAAATTTCAAGGCCTTTTATATCTTTGACCTGTATTGGTACCGGGAATAGGTTCGTTCCTACCTCTGGTGCGAGAGACGGTGATAAGATAATACTGACCAAAGGAGCCGCCATAGAGGCCACAGGAATAATCGCAACTGACTTTGAGAAGAAGATAAGAGGCAAAATTTCTCCGACTCTGTTGAAGAAGGCCAAGAATAAATTGAAGCAAATAAGTGTTGTTAAAGAGGCCATGATATTATCCAAATATGCCAGTTCGATGCACGATCCGACCGAAGGTGGAATTTTAAACGGATTGATAGAGGTTGCAATGGCATCAAAGAAAGAGCTCGTTGTTGACAGGAGAAACATAATAATTTCTAAGGATACACAAAAGGTATGTGGTGCCGTT
>JAGHBM010000042.1 GCA_021160955.1 Candidatus Aenigmatarchaeota archaeon | reverse complement strand
TCAGATGACGACATATGAAAGTGAAATAAGATATATGATAGAAGACTTAGATGTATTTGAAAAAAGATTGGACGAATTAAATGCCAAACTGATATATAATTACGAATTTTCTGATCACTATTTCAAGCCAAAGAGAATTAGTTGGAACCCTCTTTATAAGACTATTAGAATCAGAGAGTGGTTCAAACCGACAAAAGGATGTGAAGTTCTTTTTAACAAGGTAGAGATAATGAATATTGACGGTCTCATTTTCAAGAGATCTGTATATCCGCAAGGCAAAATAAGGATACTCAAAGGAAATTTAAGATTATGCAAGGATTTTTTAAATGAATTGGAGTTTGAAGAGTGGTTTTCAATAGAAAAAAAGAATTGTAAGTTAGTTGAAATACCAAGATATGATTTTAGAACGGTTTATGAATATGTGAGTAATTTGGGTTGGACTGGTGAGCTCGAGACTAATGGAGATGATCCTGAAGAAGTTAAGAGGAAACTAGAAGAATGGATAAGAATTTTAAATATAAAAAAAGAGAATGTGACATACAAACCACTTTCTTTAATCTATGGTGAGAAGATGGGATTTCTATGAAAGTTAAGGTTGTATTTGAAGATAAAGTAAATGAAGTTGAAATAAAAGGTGAAAGCACGATCGAAGACTTACTTAAACAAATGGGAATAAACACGGAATCAGTTCTCGTGAAAAGAAACGGATTCTTTGTCCCGGTTGAGAATGACTTGAACGATGGGGATTACATAGAGATATTGAGCGTGGTATCAAATGGCTGATGTTAAATGTTATGCCTGTGGAAAACCGGCAGTAATTTACAGGAAGTATGAAGGCAGGGGATGGTGCAAAGAACACTTCTCACTTCAATTGGAGAAGAAAGTAAAAATGACGATAAGAAAAAACAGATTGATAAAACCAAATGATAAGATTTGTGTTGCAGTTTCAGGCGGCAAGGATTCTTCAACTCTGCTTTACTTGATGAACAAGTTCTTCGGGAAGAGACCTGATATTGAAATATGTGCCCTTGCCGTGGACGAGGGGATAAGCGGTTATCGAAGTGAAAGTATAAATGAAGTTAAAAAATTATCGAAGAGATTGGGAGTTGAGCTTGTCGTCGTGTCATTCAAGAAAGAATTTGGCATGACTTTGGATCAGATAGTGAAAAAAGATTATAGACCCTGTACTTACTGTGGCGTTTTGAGAAGATATCTTCTCAACAAGAAGAGCAGAGAGCTTGGAGCAACCAAACTCGCAACGGGCCACAACATGGATGACGAAATCCAAAGTATATTCATAAACAATCTCAAGGGAGATATAAACAGGTTGTTGCGGTTGGGAGCGGATCCCATCATAGTTAACCATCCAAAATTCGTTCACAGGATAAAACCGCTCAGGGATGTGCCCGAAAAGGAGATAGCTCTCTATGCCCTTTTACATGGTATAAATGCTCATTTCGGAAGGTGCCCGTACGTCAAGGGAGGTTTAAGATTCGAGGTAAGAAATTTCTTGAATCACATTGAGGAGAAGTACCCTGGAACGAAGTACAACATAGTTAGAAATTTTGATATGTTATTGCCTGCACTGAGAAATTACTTCAAAGACGGTGAGAAAATAAGGGAATGTTCGAAATGTGGAGAACCAACATCCAGGGAGATTTGTAAGGCATGTGAGTTGTTGAAAAACATAAAGGGTTAAAGTTGCTCTCATTTCTTTAGTAGTTTGAATTCATATTTCATGGGAGCAAAGAACTTTTCATCTCCACGATAATTGCATACATTACACTTGAATCCGAGGACTATCTTTTCACCAAGAAGGTTTTTTCCGTACACGGGAGTTAGTTTGTTACCACATACTGGACATCTTTTCGGTTCTCCCAAGTTGCTCTTCTTTGTTTTAACGGTTATCTCGACACCATCCACATGGATTGCTATTCTCCTAACTCTGTTGGGTGTTATTGTGAAATTCTTGTTGATCTTTTTAAGTTCATCTTTAACTAAGTTTGCAAGTTCTTCTTGAGTGTGAACTATTCCACGTTTTTTCAATGTTTGATATATTATTCTCTTCACAAGATCTTCTTTAGGTATTTTTATCTTCTTCTTTGATTTCATAACCATCACTTGACTAAGTCTTTTAGGATTTCCTCAATATTTATCTTCTTCTCTTCTTCAAGGACTTCATTTACGTTTCCCTTGGTTCTTGGGACATCCGGAACTGCATAACATTCCTCATGTGGCATTATGGATGGTTCGTAAGTTCCAATATCCTTGGCAATCTTTATTATTTCTTCCTTGTCAAATGATATGAGTGGTCTCAACACTGGAATGTCAATTGCCTGGTCTAGTACCCTTATGTTCGCCAGAGTTTGAGATGCTACCTGACCGAGGCTCTCTCCAGTGACTATGGCATCTGCGCCTTTCTTGAGTGCAATCTTCTCTCCGATTCTGTACATCATCCTCTTACATAATAAGCAGGTAAGATTTGATTTGCAAGTCCTAACTATTGCGTCTATAACTTTTTTGTAGTCACTTATCTCTATCAATTTCATTTCATTTCCAATTGACCATTCATTTAGTTTTTCGAGAACCATCTTTACCCTTTTTCTGTTGATTACATTGGAAGAGGTGTTTATGTAGAGAGGAATGACTTTACATCCCCTTCTCATCATCATCCATGTGGATACGGCAGAGTCTATACCACCGGACAAAAGAGATACGACCTTTCCCTGAGTCCCCAATGGGAGCCCTCCCGGACACTTTATCTTTTCTTTGAAGAAGTATGCCTTGTTCTGTCTGACCTCTATGAAAAGGATTTTGTCTGGATTGGTCAAGTTAACTTTTGATCCTATTTTCTTAATTATCTCTGCGCCAACTCTTCTTTCTATCATTTGGCTGGTGAATGCATCATTTCCCTTTCTCTTAGCTCTGACTGCAAAGGTATCATCTTTTTTTATGAAGTTTTTTGCAAATTTTACTGCACTGTTTATCAATTTTTCCAAGTCCGCTCTTATGATGACCGTTTTGACCGGAGATATGCTCGTTAAACCAAAGACTTTTTTGAGAACTTCGCACGATTCTTCAATTTGCTTTGTCTTTATGAAGAGCCTTCCTGGTTCCCTCTCAATCTCAAATTCTATGTTCTTTTTCTTTAGCCCCGATTTTATGTTTTTTATCAGCTTTTTTTCAAAATAACTTCTGGTAAAATCTCCTTTAAGTGTCAGTTCACCGTATCTGCACAAAATTCTATCGAATTTCATTAAGTATAATTTAGTTGCGTATAAGATTTAAATAGATTCATGCACAAAAATATGATAGATTTTTATGTCTGAGAATTCAACAGGTAAGAAGAGTAAGTGGGATTGGCTTTCTACGGCATCAACAGCTACCATAGGTGTAATGGTATTACTTCTTGCCGTTATGATAATAGGTATTGGGCAAGGAGAAATTTCTTCTTCTCATGGGATAACGGGAATGATCACTGCGGAGGATGCAAACCAAAAAGCCCTGGACGTCATAAAGAATCACTTGGTTCCACCTGGAACTCAGGTGTCCATAGACAGCATCAAAGAAATAAGTGGTATATATGAGATAAATCTCACGGTCAAGTTGAACGGAAGGGATCAAAAGTTCACGTCATACATGACCAAAGACGGCAAACTCTTCTTCCCCCAGGGAATAGACATAGACTCCCTGGAAGAAGAGCAACAACAAACTCAAGAGCAACAATCACCTCAACCACCAAAATCTGACAAGCCGG
>JAGHBM010000030.1 GCA_021160955.1 Candidatus Aenigmatarchaeota archaeon | reverse complement strand
GTTCTATAATTATCTTCGATATTTCTCATGATATTTTGTATCTCTTCTCGCTCTTCTGAGGTTAGTTCATAAGAATTCTGCATGCGACGATTCATTTGATAGGTAATTAATTCTATTCGAAAGCTATCTATAATCTTATGTGCTAGATACATGGCCTCTGTTATCTTCATCGCCGACTAACCTCTTCAATTTTATTTTGTCCGTACTTTTTCAATATCTTTTCAATTTCTTCTTTCTTGTAGAGTTCTGATGTGACTTCGTAATATCTTTCAAGATGATGTTCTTCTCTTCTTTCGACATCTTCCATTATTTCGCCTATTCTCGAGTCCAGGTTCTCAAACCTTCGGAAATCATCTTCTAACTCTTTTACCTTACTTATTTTTTCATCCTTTACCGTGAATATAACTGCATCATATTTCTCGTACCATTTTTCTTGGGTATCTCCCTTATAGATATATATGTCAGGATCTATTTTGCTTTCAAAAATCATGCTCCTCAATACTCCATCAACAGATTCCCCAGTTATAGCATCCAAGAGATCTGCGACGAAATCTGGCCCTTTTATCGGATGTCCATAGAAATGAACACCAAACGAATACCCTTTCATTCCCTACCACCAACAATAATTTCAGTATTTATCCGTAATTTCTTTTACGCTATATTTTTCAAGGAGTTCTTCTAACTTATCATCTACCTCTTTCAATTTCTTGAAATCTTGCTCTAACTCCTTTACTTTATACTTTTTCTCTTCTTTTGGTGTGAAAATAGTTGCACCAGTATTTATTCCCGGAGAGTCGATAATAAGTATGTCAGGGTCTAATCTGCTCTTAAAAATATCAAAAGGATGTCCTTCTTCTCTATCAATTGGAAGTCCCTTTATGAGTTCTAAGAGTCTGTTAACATTTTCACCATAATCCACAGTAAAGCCATAACCTTCTTTCTCTGTCATCTCATCATCCCAATAACAATTATAGAACAAAAACCTTAAAATATTTGAATTAGCTCCAAAAGACTTTTTTTATTCATTTCTCAACTTTTTTTAATAAAGACTCACAAAAATATCTCATGATAAAGGACATCACTGGTTTTAAAATCTTCAACAGTCGAGGCGAACCAACCATCTTGATAAGAACGACAACCGATCGTGGGACTTTTTATGGGTCTGCTCCTTCAGGTGCCAGCGTAGGAAGATATGAAGCAAAGACACTCAACATTGAAAAGTCTCTCAGAATTTTGAGAAGAATAAAGGTAAATTTTATAGGTCTCAGGGAAGAAGACTTCGAGGTTTTGGATGAAATGGTAGTTCAACTCGCGGGGGAAAACTTTGAGAATATTGGCTCCCATTTGGGATTTGCACTTTCCTCTTCTTTTCTCAAGGCAGCAACTTTGAACGAACCCTACACTTACTTCAAGTCTCTATCGTTCCCTTATCCTATAGGGAATGTTGTTGGCGGTGGTAAGCACGGTGGTGGGACGGACATCCAGGAGTTTCACCTGATTCCAACTAAAGTCAAGAGCATTGAAGAAGCGGTCTGGACGAACATAGAGGGCATCAAGAGAATAAAAGAAGAACTATCAAAACTCGGTAAACTTTACGGAAAGAACGATGAAAATGCACTGGTCTCCGACCTGGATGACGAAAAGACCCTTGAAATCCTTTCAAAAGTAGCCAGAGAACTCGATGCAAAAATTGGAATAGATGTTGCAGCCGGCGAGCTCTGGGACCACAAAAAAGGCAAATATGTTTACAGAAAGACGAACAAAGAACTAACCCCTGTGGAACAACTGGACTTCATGAAAGAGCTTATAAACAGGTGGAATATTTACTATGTGGAGGATCCCTTCAACGAAGATGACTTCAAGAAGTTCTCAGAGCTAAGAAAATGGAGAAAAAGGATCCTCATATGTGGAGACGATCTTCACGCAACCAACGTAAAAAGACTCAAGATTTCAATCAAGTACGATGCATGCAACTCTACGATAGTCAAACCCAATCAAATAGGAACCATTGGATCGGCCATAAAATTTTCAGAGTTCGCCAACGAGAATGGAATCAAAACTGTTCTCTCACATAGAAGTGGTGAGACCAACGATTGGATAATAGCCGATCTATCTCTTGGACTCTCTCCCTTCATAAAGACTGGTGTCTGGGGAGGCGAAAGACTTGCAAAACTAAACAGACTAATAGAGCTATGGCATCGGATAGAGAAACCAAGAATGGCCAAGTTATAAAAACTATGAGATCATTTCTGTAAAACTTTTTCGTAATATATGTGACGTAATGGAGTTGGAAGTCTATAGAAATTTACCAATCCAACCAAAACTTCTCCATCATTGACAAACCCCAACTCTACAACTATATCCGCATCCTCTTTCTCCAATATCTCTTCTATGGTCTGTATATATTCGTCTTTTAGTGTCTTTTGATTTCTTGAGCTTTTATATGAATCTTCGAGAACAAGATTTACTTCATACACAATTTTTCTTACGTCCGTAGAGTTCAGTAGCTTTTCTAACTTTTCACTCATTCCTTCACTTCTCCTGTAAAAAAGAGCATAATTATCTTTCTTTCTCTTCAAGGCCTCGGGCATAGAAAATACCACCTGTATAATACTACAACCAAAAAGCATTTAAGCCTTGTACTTTTCTAAAACGTCAAAAATTGTCCATGGTTTCAAGTCTTTTTCAGAGAACCCAAGCAAATTGGTGCAATCCACGACCTTTTCTTCGTCGGAACCCTCTATCTCAAGGAACGTCGGGATTCCTTCAACTCTGTCAATATCTATTCTGCATCCTTCGATTCTGTAAGAAACCCTATATTTTTTGATGGTCTCAATCAGATAATAACCCAGTGATTTCAGAATTTTCTTCATGGTGTCAAAATTTTCAACTGTGACTTCATATTCGTCCATGACTTTTGTCTTTCCACGTGATTTTTCTATCTTCATTCCCAGAACAAATTTTCCGTTGATATCTCTAATCCTCAACTGACTCCCAGAATTTTTTAATTTTCTATCTTCGGTATCAAAGATGTAAGTTTTTATTTCTCCTTCAAAGACTTTCTTCCCGCCAAGAGACTTGATTCTTTCAATGACTTTTCTCTCATCTATTTCAAGGATTTTTGCTTCAATTTCGTCCATAAAAATGGTTTTGGATAAAATATTTAAATATGTTGAATTGAATACTTAAGAAGTAACTAAAGGTGATAATATGACAGATTTAATCGATAGGAATGTTTACCTCTCTGCTGGAGTTCACATAGGCATGAAGTTCAAAACAAAGGAAATGGATCAGTTCATATTCAAAACAAGACCAGGTGGATTGGCAGTCATAGACATCGAAAAGACCGACGAAAGAATAAAGATTGCTGCAAAATTCATTGCGAGGTACAAAAACATTCTCGTCGTGTGTAGAAAGGCCAACGGTTTCAAGCCAATAGAAAAATTTGTTGAAGCAGTTGGTGGAAAGGCTGTTAAGGGAAGATTTCTGCCCGGAACATTAACCAATCCAAATTCGCCCGAATTCTATGAGCCCGACATATTAATAGTGACCGATCCGATAACTGACTCACAGGCAATCGAAGAGGCAAAGAAGATGAGAATACCCATAGTTGCGTTAACGGACACCTACAACACTTTTGACTTTGTTGACCTGGCAATACCGACAAACAACAAGGGGAAAAAATCCTTGGGACTCATTTACTATCTTCTTGCAAGAGAGATACTCAAGGAAAGAGGAGAAATAAAGAAAGACGACGAGTTCAAATACAAGATCGAAGACTTCACCGAAGAATGAAAATATTTTCCTGCATATCAGATCCAAGTCTTGTAACGGATACTGAAAATCTTTCTTATACATCACTACCTTATTTCTCCTTCACCATGTTGACAGAAGTTTTCTCTTTTGCAGAAGATATAGAAGAAGACTTATACAATGAAAATTTTGAACAAAAAAGAGACTAAAAAACGTTGTTTATTTATTTTTCAAAGCCGATATCTGTGCCAAGAAAGCAGCAATTTGAATCATCGGATCCCC
>JAGHBM010000010.1 GCA_021160955.1 Candidatus Aenigmatarchaeota archaeon | reverse complement strand
CGGGCTAAGTCGTAACAAGGTAGCCGTACGGGAACGTGCGGCTGGATCACCTCCTAATTTAATAATTTAGGAGCAGTCTGCCAACAGGACACTATCTACTCTAATCAGATCAATCTTATTTTCATGTTTTTTCTTGGTTAGTTTTTCGATTAGAACAAAGCCAAAATTATTAAGTTGAATATCGGTTTTAGAGGAATTCACCTATTAGAAATTTTTATATTTTTTATGAACTATAATTTTATGTTGTAGTGTTTCTTTTTTCTACAAATACTTGGGGTGATTGTCATGATGGATATAAGAACTATCAATGACTTTAGAAGATACTTGAGAAAATTAAAGTCCCGTACTCATCACCCAGAAGATTATATCTTTGGGATTGAATTGGAAGGAGCATTAACGGACTCAGAAGGAAGGCCACTCAAGGTACGGAAAATTATTCCAAAATTAAATGAGATGTTTGAAAATTTTGAGTTTGACAAAGAAGCGGGAGCATCTCAGTTGGAAATAAGGAGCTTTCCAAGATCTTTCTCCATCTGTGCCCTCAGAGAAATAGAGGAATATCTTCTCGACGTAGTGAACAGTATAGTTGAAGTTGCCGAAAGGGTCCATAAGAAAGATGCTATTTTCCTTTTGATTGGATCCAATCCACATCCCGATACTTATTCGGATAGGTGGATAACAAACAGTGAAAGAGCAAGGGCGATGGCAAAGTGGAGATCGAGATTTTCTTCAATTCCAATAGGAAGTCGAAGGATCGAGGCGAGACATATTCCACTCGGTATTCAGTCACTTCACCTTCATATACAAGGAAAGTCTCCAGAGGATGTGGCAGACAAGTACAATCGCTTGCTCTACACGATACCGGAATATATAGCATTCTCGGCTAACAGTCCCATAGTAGCCGGAGAACCGTTGGACTACACCGAATCAAGACTTCTGCTTTACGAACAGGCGGACGGTGGATACAGTGGTTTTCCGAAAATAAAGAAGTATCCGATCTCAATAAATGAGTATGTCGAGTACATATTCTCTTACCCAACCATTATGGAGGGAGAATCCCTTTTCACAAGAATAAAGGAGAGACATGAAGACGTCAGGATAAGATTTGAATTTCCGTTCAGGGTTGAGACAAGAGTGTACCCAATTCAATGTACCATAAGGGAGAACATGGCCTTGATAGAATATACGGTCGGAAGACTCAAGTACGCCCAAACACTTAGTAGACAGGACTTTCCGTCACTGAAGGAAATAGAAATAAACAGGATAGAAGCCATAAGAAAGTCTTTAAAAGGCGAATTCGTATGGAATGGCAAATCGATCGACGTCAAGGAATATCTATTGGAGGGAATCAAGAAGGCAGAGAAAGGTCTCAAGTTGTTGGGTTTCAAACCTAAACATTTGAACATTATAAAGAGAAGGGTTGAGAAGAGAAAGACCAGTGGGGACGTCATAAAAAGATGGTTCGAGAAAAGAGATGGAGATGTCAACGAGAAAGTGGCATATCTCGTCAATAGAATATGGAAACACACCAAGGACAACAAACCCATAGTGTAGTTTTTGGTGGAAAATGTCTCTCCTCTTTTTCTATTTTTGTTTTACTCTTTGAATTAATTATTTGGAGCTAATTCTAACGTGCAGAAGTAATTTGTAAAAATAGTTGGTGGACCGGGTGGGACTCTCACCGAACCGCAGGGGGCAAGCCCCCTTCAGTTCTAGGGAACTCCTGATTCCCCCAATTTTTGGTTGAGTGTTGTGAACTCAACAATGTCATGGCAAACCGAAAGTTTGCAAGACTTCGTTCTTTCCCTTGAGGCTTTCTTTTGAAGAAAGGCTCATTTGAACCCACAACCTCCACCTTGCAAGGGTGGCGATCTTCCGTTGATCTACCGGCCCACAACATATTCATCTAATTGTTACTAATTTTTGAAAAATAAAATTTAAATGTTTTTGACAGAATTCGTTTTGTTCATCTCTTGACTTCCTTTATCACATCCATTATTATTTCTTGTGATATTCTCTCTCTCACGACCACAGGTTCCATTTTTTTCAATTTCTCCAGTGCATTATCCAGTTTAGCTTCGCTCTCCGAAAACATGGTGAATAGTTTTTCACCTTTCTTAACCTTGTATCCCTTTTTCTTGTAAAGGTATATCCCTGCGCCTTTGTCCTTCGGTGCGCCGAGCGTTCTTGCGAGCTCTGTTAGTTGGAAGTTTCTAATCCAGAAAACGGTTCCAGATTTTTTAGAGATGACGTCAAACTTTTTCTCACCGATGTGAATGTCTTTGGGTTTCAATTTTGGATCACCGCCCTGTGCGCCCACAATTTCTCTAAACTTCTTTTCCGCCTTTCCACTCTTTAAGATGTATTCAGCAAGTTTCATGGGTTTTTTCTTTCCTGCCATGTCGAAAATTATGGATGACAAACCAATTGCCTTCTGGATCAAAGAGTTCGGACCGTTTCCCATCAGCGTTTCGAGCGCTTCTCTTGCCTCGAGCGCGGGTCCTATTGCATGTCCTATCGGTTGTTCGCCATACGTTATGGCACATCTAACCCTCATACTGAGTCTTCTCCCAAGCTCTATGAATTCTCTGGCAAGGGTGTGTGCCGAACTTATCGTTTTGACTTTTGCTTCTCTACCCATGGGTATGTCTATCACTACATCCGTTGATCCAACAGATTTCTTCTTACTCATTATGGACGGTAAGAACATGGGATCTATCTCCAAGGGATGTTCAACCTGAATGAATATATCATCCGCTGGTGATAAATCAACTGAACCTCCCCATACTATACAACCACCATGCTTCTTGACAATTCTTTTTATTTCATCGAGAGTGAACTCCACGTTCGCTATACTTTCCATCGTATCTGCAGTTCCGGAAGCAGAACTGACTGCACGACTCGATGTCTTAGGGATCGTTAGACCGGCCGCAGCAACTATTGGTACTATAAGCAAACTTTCTTTCTTGCCCGGTATTCCACCCAACGAATGCTTGTCGAATATCCTCTTCTTACCCCAGTTTATTTTGTTTCCAGTTTCTATCATCGCCCTCGAGAGATATTCATTTTCTTCCATCGTTATCTTATGAATTTCCAATGCCGTTAAGAATGCAGATATTTCACTTTCGGTCAAGTCTCGGTTCACAGTGTCCTTTACAATTTCATATATTTTCTTGTAGTCGAGTGTCTTGCCCTGTATCTTTTCTCTTATGTACATCAAACTCTTTGGTTGTTCTTGGAGTTCAATTTCTACGGATTCGCCGTCTCTGAGTTTCATCTTCTTATAAACTTCAAGATAGACACCGATTTCATTTTCCTTTACGATCTTATCCCCGACATTAATTATGCACGTGAGTCTGGACTTTCCCTTTATGATATCTATTCTATCGAGTGGATGAAGAGCATACTTCTTCAAGGTCTTGGAATTTAGAACTACTACGTAAAGGTCTCCGGCATCCATGAAAAGCTTCTTGACCTTCAATTTCATATGATCACAAAAATAATTTCTTTGAGTTATTTATAAAGATGCGCTT